>JANYIO010000314.1 GCA_025362015.1 Gammaproteobacteria bacterium
AACAAAAATTATCAGAGCAGCCTATTCGTCCAATTGATTTAATTCACCTTTATTAATTTTGCGCTACTAAAGCACGGCTTACAAATGGCCTTATGGATAAATGAAAAATTATTTAGCACGCTGTGCTTCGTTAAGTTTCTACTCTGTCAATGTGATATCAAAGGATTAGTTATGCGTGTGATAATTTTTTTCGCGATAAGTTTGCTATTGTTTGGGTGCAAAAAAAATAACGAAAATCCTATCATACAACAGCAAAATATTTTAAAGCCCTGCCCCAGTTTTGCTGAAACAGGAAAACCTGCGTTAGTGTACGGCGCCGAGTGTGGTGAATTACTGGTAAAAGAAAATTCTGCGGATATTAACAGCCGCGAAATATCTTTAAATATTTTACGCTTGCCTGCAATTAGCCCTGCGCCGAAACAAGATCCATTATTTTTAATTCAAGGTGGCCCAGGTGGCTCGTCAGTGGATATGGCGGCAATGGTCCACAGCGCATTTGCTGATGTGCGCAAAAACCGCGACTTAATTTTTGTCGACCAACGCGGCACGGGGAAATCTAGCCCGATGTTTTGCGAACACTTATCCGATGCCGACGAGTTGCTTCCAGAGGCTGCACAAACTAGTAAATCTTTAGCGTTAATTAAAATCTGTTCTGAAAAATATCAAGCACAAGTGCCATTCTATACCACACCTTATGCCGCACAAGATTTAGATAAGGTTCGCAGCGCATTGGGCTATGCGAAAATTAATCTATGGGGCGGATCTTACGGCACTCGTGTTGCATTGGAATACCTGCGCGAATTCCCACAGTATACACGTGCGGCGATTCTGGATGGTGTTGCACCGGTGCAGATTGCGTTGCCTAAATACTTTCAGGAGGATGCACTCGCCGCATTACAAGCGGTAAACAAGGAATGCCTGGCGCAAGAAAAATGTAAAAACTTGTATGGCGATATTGTCGAAAAAGCCGAACAAGTTACGCAACGTTTTGCGCAAGCCCAAGCGGCAGGGAAACCGATTAGCATTCAATTCGAGCACCCTCGCCACCAACAGAAAACTAAACTGTTATTAACACCAAAAAGTTTTTCTGGCTTAATATTTATGTCACTTTATTCGCGTGATTTAACCGTATTATTGCCGCACTCCATTGCTGATGCGGAGCGCGGCGATTATCGTTTAATTGCTTCTTTGTCGGCACTTGCAGCGGAACAGTCGAGCTTTTCCGGCATCAGTGAAGGCATGCGTTACAGTATTGTATGCAATGAAGATGCACATTTTATTTCAACAGAAGACATAACCAACGCCAAACCATTTTTTGGTATGAATATGCTAAAAGATTTTTCCGATGCCTGTGCCTTTTGGTCAAAAGCAAATTTATCAGAAAATTATAATGAACCCATTAACAGCGATGTACCTACTCTGTTGTTATCCGGCAATCACGACCCAGTCACACCTTCGCACTGGGCAGCGATGGTTGCGAAAAATCTCACGCACTCATTGCAAGTTGTTGCACCTGGCGGCAATCATTCAATCTCAATGGAAGGTTGTGTGCCAAAAATTATTGCGCAATTTATTGAGCTGGGCGCTGGGGATGGCATAAAAACCGATTGCGTAAAAAATATTTTGCCACTGCCTTTAGTTCTCGGCGCCAATGAAATGAAGCCCAGCTCATCCTCGCAATCATCCACGATACAAACAAGCTCAATGCAAACATCATTCACAAGGAGTGACCTCCAATGATTCGTATTGAGCAACTATCGAAATCGTTTGGTGGGATAAAGAAAATACCCAAAATTGATGCGTTAAAAAATGTCTCACTGGAATTACACGATGGTGAAATTACCGGAATACTCGGTTTAAATGGCGCAGGAAAATCTACACTGATGCGCTTAATTTATGGTTTGTTAGAACCAACTCAGGGTGAAATATTCGTCGACAATATCAACGTGGGGAAATCACCCGATGTAGCACGCAAAAAATTAGGCGTGCTACCCGATGATACTGGTTTATATAAGAGATTAACCGCGCGCGAAAACATTCGCTACTACGGTGAACTGCAAGGCTTTTCCGGAGAAGCACTTGAGCAGAAAATCAGCCAATTGATTGGCTGGTTAGGCATGGAGACTATTGCCGAACGGAAGGCAGAAGGTTTTTCATTAGGCGAACGTATGAAAACAGCATTGGCGCGCTCTATTGTCCATAAACCACAAAATATTCTATTAGATGAACCCACCAATGGCTTGGATGTAATAACCACGCGTGCGGTACGCAAGTTATTACACGAATTAAAAGCTGAAGGCCGTTGCGTATTATTTTCCAGCCATTTAATGCATGAAGTCAGCGGCTTATGTGATCGCGTAATTGTAATTGCCGGCGGTGAAATAGTCGCAGATGGTTCCGTAGCAAATATAGTTGCAGCAGGCAAGGGTACTAATCTGGAAGATGCCTTTGTCAATTTAGTACAGCCACCCTTAACGCTTGCAGAAAGGAATTAATATCATGGAAAATTTCTTTAACACCTTATTGGTAATATTCAAGAAAGAATTACATGACGCATTGCGTGACAGACGTAGTTTGCGCATGGCTTTTTTACCGCCGATATATTTTGTAGGAACATTTGTAGGCACAGTATTTTTAATTCTCCATTTGCAAAATGAGGCTAACGGCAAGGGCAGCGAACCCATCCAATTATCCGTGTTAGGCGCAGAGTATTTGCCGCCCCTAACAGATTGGTTACAAGAGCAAGGCGTGAAGGTGCACAAAGTAGGTGACGATGCTTATCGCCAAGTTGAACAGAAAAAGTTGGACTATGTTTTAATTATTCCGAAAGAAGCAGAACAACAATTTGCTACTGGTGAATCAGTCGTAGCTTGGTTAGCCTACGATGCCACTAACAGTAAAATTCAAACCAGCATCAGTTTTATTAAACAGCAAATTTGGAGTTGGAACAGTCGCATGGGCAGCTTGCGATTATTGTCGCGCGGCATTTCACCCGCTGTAGTCAGCCCGCTTTATTTACGCGAAATGAATATTGCCAGCGATCAAAAAATGGGATTTTTTGTGATGGCAAGCTTACCCATGTTTTTAATTCTTTCTGTATTTATTGGCAGCGTGGGATTTACAGCAGACATGACCGCCGGCGAACGTGAACGACGTTCCCTGGAATCTTTATTGATAACGCCAGCTTCGTCTGCTGCAATTATTATGGGCAAATGGTTAACCTGTTTGGTCCTTACATTTGCAGTCCTACTGGTAGAGCTCGCGCTGCTTGCAGTTGCTTTCGCATTTATTCCCTTCAATCAATTAGGGTTACGAGTGGATGTTTCAGTGTTAGATTTATTGGGGATTTTTGCAGCGCTCACATCTCTCGCTGTAATCGCCGTTTCTTTGCAGCAAATGATTGCCATTTTTGCGCGCTCCTTTAAAGACGCACAAACTTACATGGGCGTGATTATATTTATTCCCATGCTGCCGATGATGTACACGATGATCAACCCAGGCGCCAGTGAACCCTGGTTTGCGTGGGTGCCTGTGTTAGGCCACCAAGCTGTTGTAAAAGATTTATTGCTTGGCAGTTCACTTGACGTGATTGCGCTCGTAAAATTTTGGTTGGTGGCTATACCCTTGGCAGCTCTGTTACTAGTGTTTACTGCAAACCAACTCCGTAAACCGAAAATTGTTTATGGCTAATGCTTACATTAGCCATAAACAAAAAATCACACTTTTGGCTCAGTCGCTTTAAAGTTTTCATAGCTCTGTATGGCTGCAAAAAAATTCTCCAAATTCTTAAATTCTGCGAAATCAAAACGCTTGCGAAATTTAGCCCAGCCGATAAAACACGCTAGCCGTAATTCTGCATCGTTATAGGGAGAACTCATTGGTAAAATCATGGCATTGAGTTCAGCAATACTTGATTCAATTCGCTCCGCCTGTCGCCGTAGATAGGGGATACCCGCAACTTGCACGCCGTCACGTTCAATAAAAAATAAATTGATAGTAGTATCAAGAGCGGTATTGACCAAACAGTATTCATCCAACTCTTTTGCGCTCGCACAAAAAAAATTTCCAACTTTCTCGCGCAAGTATTTAATAATCGAACTTGAATCAGTAAAAAGCTGATTGCCATCCTCTAAAAATGGCACACGTTTAGTAGGCGATTTTGTTGCGCTACCTGCCATATCAGTTTCAATAAATTCGCAAGCCAAACCGGTTTCCAATAATACAATACGACAATGACGAACAAAGGGCGATGTGTAACTACCATAAAGCTTCATAAAAACACCTGTGTTTTTTGTTGTTACAAAATTATTTAATACTTCTCTAAGATATTAACTTTTAATTATTACACAATACTAAAGGCTTGCAGCGCTATTGTCATGTATCTTTGACGTTAACTATGAACTACAGATCTTTCAATATTTCTGGATATTCCAACATGGTTTTTGACAAATCCGAATAAAGGGTCAACACTTAGATTTGATACAACAACTATTCTCTTTTCGCACTACGTTTTTTGTGAATCTGCCCCGCCCGCGGGTTGCAAGGAGTAACAGAATGCAAGGCTCATTTGGTCATTTTAATTCTGCTTTTGATGACACAACACAACCACCTAAAGAAGATTTACGCGGTTCACGTTCTGCACTACCAGCTGATCTTTTATATTATTTAAATGATGTACAGCGCATTTCGTTGAACAGCTTGGAAAATTTTGGCTGGCAATTAGCATTTATTCGCAGACCATTATTTGTGCCACCCATGATTATTGTAAAAAATAGCTCGCAAACTAAATATGCATTGCTGGAAGAAGACGGCAGTGTGAACTTATCACCACCGATTACCTGGCGTCATTAATATAAGCACTTCATTTTAGTAGTTCTGATTACAACCTTTATAGCGTTGAATGGCCATTCAATTCGACGACTTCCTTCCTGAAATTCTACAGCCTCTCGTTTTTAGTAGCTCTCATTAATGGATCAGTGAGGGCTTTTTTGGCCTATTTAGCTGCAGTTATGCATAACTCTTCCCAAGCATTTAAACGCCAATCTACCTATTATTTCTTTTGCTTGTGCGTTCAGCTTCAATTCAGTCGCCAAAAATTAATATGAAACCGTCTATTCTAAAGGAGCATCGCGGTGAAAAAACTTTTTGGGTTATTGATGGTTGTAGCAAGTATTTCACTTACTGCTTGTGGCGGAGGTGGCGGACAAGTAGCTCCACGCGTTATTAATTACACACCTGAGTTACGGCAATTTGATGTGGTCGATAGTTACGGTGTAGACACTGCGAAACCAGGTACGACACCGCTAGCGATTAATCCGTATCTCGACAATGGTTTGTTTGATGTGTATTGGCAAGTCAATAGCCTGGAAGATTATCGAATGAACGTTCGCATTAATGATACTGCTGGCATTAATAATTCTCTGTTAATTTATTCAGAGATTTGTGGGCTAGGTAGAGCTTGCGATCAAAGTGGCGGTGTTATTTGTGAATATACAGCAGACTTTATGTTGTCCTGCAATAATAGTAGCCATCCAACAGATATTTATGCTTTGTTCCCCAATGGCTCACCACAAAAATTATATCTAGCACTAGAGATCTGCGATCTCGATTCGTCCTACTGTGCCTACAATTATTATCCGGTGCGGATGGAGTAGCCGTTCGCAAACAGGAAGGGCATAATGCAGCCTTCTTAATTGATTGCTTCTTGCATTGATTGATATGCCCTTATTCACGCGCGCTTCTCCATTAAAAGCTCCAACCATACTGCCGTTTACTTACGCCATTGTGCGTTCGGCACGGCGTCGCAGCATTAGTATTGAAATATCCAGCGCAGAAGTCATTGTGCGTGCTCCATTTTTTGTCGCCGCCGCTGATTTAGAAAAATTTGTACTCGCAAAATCAGTTTGGATACAACAAAAATTAGTACAACAGGCGCAACAGTTAAGCGCTCTTCCACAACGACTTTACACAACTGGCAGCGAACTACCCTTCCTGGGGCAAACCCTAACGCTGGTAGTTAACAAACAAGCCCAGGCTAATGTTGTGCAACTCGGCACCCAGTTGCTGGTTGGCCTGTCATCGCGCAGCCGTTTGACTGATGAAGAGCAAGCACGGCGCTTGGTCAGCCTTTGGTATCAGCGCCAGGCGCTGTACTTTCTTACCTTGAAAACCGATGCAGCGGTGCGTATCCTGGGCCTCAAATATACTGAAATAACCATCAAAGTAACGCGCTCAAAGTGGGGTCATTGCACAACGCGCGGCGCCCTCCAATACAATTGGCAGATTTTTCTAGCCCCAGAGCCCATAGTCGATTATCTTGTCGCCCATGAAGTGAGCCATCTACGTCACCACAACCACAGCCCTGCGTTTTGGCAACTAGTCGCCAGCCTTTGCCCTGATTACAAAAAGCATCGCACCTGGCTGAAAGCCAATGGCTTACAGCTAACGCTTTGACAACTTACCACTGTGCGGAGAAACATCATGACTGAATCCTTAAGTGAAATTGATACTGAGAACCTCGACCGTTTTATTGTCGAAGCCATTGAGAACGGTTGCGTCTGGAGCTTACAGGGCCCAGAAGGTTGGGCTTTGTGCGGATCGGAGAAATACGAAGGCACTGATGTTATGCCGTTTTGGTCGCAGGAAACGTTTGCGCGTATTCATTGTCAAGATGATTGGAAAGACTACGAGCCAATGGCGATTGAACTCGGAGAGTTTTTGGAAGACTGGCTTACCGGTATGCATGAAGACGTAGTATTAGTGGGCATCAATTGGGATGAAGAACTGGAAGGCGTGGAAATAGAACCACTCGATTTACTCGAAGAGTTTGATGGAGAGTTAGCCGAATAAACCACACTGTTTAAGTATCATTAGTGCTGGCTTAAACACTAGGTTCAGTTGTTGTGTTGCCAAATAAGTGCTCATGCAAAATATCCACATGATGGGCACAGGCGTAAACTTCAAGCTCACGCAATGAAAAACAGCGCGGAGAATAAGTCGCATAACTACTGTGATAGTTGCGGCTAGTTAATACAAAAACTGATTCAGTGGGTGAAAATCGTTTGGTGATATGATTAAAAACTTCGCGCGATAATTGCAGTACGCATATCTCAAAATCCATAGATAAGCGCATCAATTGTGGGTAATTAATTTCCAGACGGTCACTAAAACTAATTTCATTACTATCAATCAGTTCGTCTTTTTGTAAAGGCTTATTTAGCATGGGCATATCACCTTAAACAAAGCATTTTATTTTTGCCAAAGCGTTTTCTCTTGGCTGAATATATGTTCTTACAGCGCAGGCTATTCCGTTAACAAAGTGAAGGCGCGGATTACACCACAAGCGCGTTACAGTTATGTGTGAGTTGGTCACAATTTTCAGGTTTATTTTTCGGAACGAGTATATGAGTCATCGATTAACGCGCATTTTTATTGGCGCGGCATTAATACTACTTGCAGGTTGTGCAGCACTAACACCAAAATTAGATGATCCTGATGTTAAGCTAATTGGCTTGCGCATGCTGCCTGCACAAGGTTTACAACAACGCATTGCAGTTGATCTTGTTATTACTAATCCCAATAAGCAAGATTTATCCATCAATGGAATTTCTTACAGTATTGGCATTGAAAACATTAGCGTGCTCTCCGGTCTAACCCATCAAATACCGGTGCTAAAATCCTATCAGGAAACACCTGTTACTCTGGAAGTTTCTGCGGATTTATTACAGCTGCTGCGTTTGATAGATCATTTTAGTCACAACGATATTGGCGAAAATGTACATTATAATTTTTCCGCCGTAATTGATTTCAGCGCCTGGCTGCCGTCAATGCACGTCGATAAAAAAGGTGTACTGCCCTTAAGTGGCAAAAAATAGATGGCAAAAAGTAAACAGCAATACCCCTAACAAAAAAATCCAATGCTCCAATAAAAATCAGCTTTAATTTTATGTTTTAGGATATTCAATGACTGAGTTAATAACCCTCCCCGATGCCGATGAACGCATCGCATTAAAAGATTTTAGTGAAAAAGCCTACCTGGATTATTCCATGTACGTGATTCTCGACCGCGCTCTACCAAACATTGGCGATGGCCTTAAACCAGTACAGCGCCGCATTGTGTATGCGATGAGTGAGTTGGGTTTAAAATCCACCGCTAAATTTAAAAAATCCGCGCGCACCGTGGGTGACGTAATTGGTAAATTTCACCCGCACGGTGATTCGGCCTCTTATGAAGCCATGGTGTTAATGGCGCAGCCGTTTTCCTATCGCTATACACTGGTAGATGGCCAGGGAAACTGGGGTTCACCAGATGATCCAAAATCATTTGCGGCTATGCGTTATACCGAATCGCGGCTTACGCGTTACAGCGAAGTATTGCTCGAAGAACTAGGCCAGGGCACCGTTGATTGGCAACCCAATTTTGACGGCACTTTAGATGAGCCAATAGTATTGCCTGCGCGCGCGCCCAATATATTATTGAATGGCACTACTGGTATTGCAGTAGGAATGGCAACGGATATTCCACCGCACAATTTACGTGAAGTGGTAAATGCTTGTGTGCATTTATTGGATAATCCGCAAGCGACAATTGACGATTTGTGTCAACATATTCTTGGCCCGGATATGCCGACTGAGGCGGAAATTATTTCGTCCCGCGAAGATATTATTAAAATGTACGAAACCGGGCGCGGCAGTATTCGCATGCGCGCGGTCTGGCAAAAAGATGAAGAGACCGGCGATATTATTATCACCGCATTACCGCATCAAGTTAGCGGCGCAAAAATTCTCGAACAAATTGCCGCACAAATGCAAGCCAAAAAATTGCCAATGGTGGCGGATTTACGCGATGAATCTGATCACGAAAATCCAACGCGTTTAGTTATTATTCCGCGCTCCAATCGCATTGATCTTGAACAAGTGATGCAACATTTATTTGCGACAACTGAATTAGAGCGCACCTATCGTGTCAACATGAACATGATTGGTATCGATGGTCGACCTGCAGTAAAATCACTCCATAAAATCCTCAGCGAATGGCTAAGTTTTAGAACGGTGACTACGCGCCGTCGTTTGCAATATCGTTTAGAAAAGGTTGAAGAAAGATTACTTCGCTTGACCGCATTAATGATTGTCTTCCTCAATGTGGATGAAGTGATTCGCATTATTCGCGAAGAAGATAATCCAAAACCCGTCTTAATGAAGCGTTTCAACCTTATTGAAATGCAAGCGGAATATATTTTAGAAACCAAATTACGCCAGCTGGCGCGTTTGGAAGAAATGAAAATTCTCGAAGAGCAAGCTAGCCTGGAGAAAGAACGCGATGGCTTACAAAAAATTCTTGAGTCTGCAGTGAAATTAAAAAATCTGGTGCGCAAAGAATTAATTCAAGTGGCCGCAGAATTTGGCGATGACCGTCGCTCGCCCATTATTGCGCGCGTAGAAGCACAAGCCTTTAGCGAAACTGAATTGCTCAGCGTTGACCCCATCACTGTTGTCATTTCCGATAAAGGTTGGATTCGTGCTGCCAAAGGTCACGATATAGATCCCGCAGGTTTAAGTTACAAAGCCGGCGACAGCTTTAAATTTGCCCTGCACGGCAAAAGCAATCAAAGCGTTATGTTGCTCGACTCTACGGGTCGCAGCTACGCCATTCCCGCGCACAACCTACCCTCTGCCCGCGGGCAGGGCGAACCTCTAAGTGGCCGCATCAGCCCACCGAGTGGCGCCACCTTCGAAGGCGCACTAATGGGCCCGGACGATCAGTGCGTATTATTAGCTTCAGATGCCGGCTATGGCTTTGTCGCCAAGCTGGAAGATTTGGCCAGTAAAAACAAAGCCGGTAAAACCCTGCTAACCTTACCTACAGGTGCACTGGTATTGCCGCCACAATTACTCACTAATCCTGCCCAAGCATTACTCGCGGCGGTCAGTAACGATGGTCGCTTACTGGCATTCCCTGTGACTGAGCTACCGGAATTAGCACGCGGTAAAGGCAACAAAATTATGAACATTCCGTCGGCGCGAGTACAAACGCGTGAAGAATTTGTGGTTGCGGTCTGCGTGTTAAATCCCAACCAACTACTCACACTTTATTCTGGCAAACGGCACATCACCTTAAAAATGTCTGATCTAGAACATTACAAAGGTGAACGTGGACGCAGAGGTAATAAATTGCCACGCGGCTTCCAAAAAGTAGATAAAGTAGAAGTGACTGATAAATAAGTCGCTGTAGAAAATGACAGGGTTGTAAAAAAGATGGGCTTAGCCCATCTTTTAAAAAATTAAATTGCAATGCAAAAATAAATAAATAGATAAATAAAAGCAAGGTGAATATATGTCTCACGATCAACGTAAGCACATTCGCACATCATTACAATGCAAAATTAAAATTATTCATCCTGCTGTAGGTGAAAAAATAGTAAAAACTCGTGACGTGTCTGACGGTGGCGTATTCGTGGTTTTAGATCCCGACCAAATTCCACCTATCGGCTCGATAGTCACTGGACAAGTACAGGGCTTGATGGATGATGCACCCATATTGGAAATGGAAGTAGTGCGCATTGAACCTTCGGGCATTGGCTTGCGCTTTTTAAACCAAGAAAATGAAATTGATTAACTGCCCAACGTAGCCGCAAGCATTTACCAATAACGCGGTAAAGTTTTTTTAATTTCGATGTAGCCCGAGCACTGCTCAATATATTCACCAATGAGCAACTGCTTCATAATACGGCTGACCATTTCGCGTGACGACCCCACCATATTAGCAATATCCTGATGCGTAATTTTAGGGCTATGGATACGCTTTTTATCATCACTCAACTTTTCCAATGCGCTACTCACACGGCCATACACATCCAGCAACGCCATATCTTTTACGCTGTCGGTAAGCTCTCTTATGCGTCGGGTCAGCTCAGTTAACATCAGCATGGCAAACTCAGGGTGTACATGCAGCAGCTCATGAAAACTTGTTTTCGATATCAGCACAATTTCGCACTCAGTGACTGTAATAACAGAGGCAGAACGTGGCTTGCCATCGAGCAACGAGAGCTCACCAAAATAATCACCTTCATGCATGTAATTTAAATTTACCTGGCGACCATCTTCATTGTTGAGATATGCACTCGCAGTGCCTTTGCGCACAATATACAAATGCGTGGACTCGTCACCCTCGGTGACGAGAACCGTGTTTTTAGGATACTTGCGCAAGACACTGAGCTTTTCCAGCTGCACAAGATAATGGGCGGGGATAGCCGCAAATAAACTTACATTTTCTAACATGGCAGTTTTATTCTTCGTTTTCAGAGAAAAAATAGATAGGTAACAGGAATATTACCATTATTTATTGGAAATATTACTATCAGACCTGAATGGTACTTACTTAAGCGTTTTTTCGATATTTTGGGTGAAAATTTTTATTTCAGGAAGTCGTCATCCTCGCGAAAGCGGGGATCCAGTGCTTTTGAAATATCTTGCCACCACTTTGGATCCCCGCTTTCGCGAGG
>JANYIO010000210.1 GCA_025362015.1 Gammaproteobacteria bacterium
GCGGAAGGGCAGGGATTTGAACCCTGGGTAGGCTATAAACCTACGCCGGTTTTCAAGACCGGTGCATTAAACCACTCTGCCACCCTTCCGTTGAGGCGCGAATTATACATGGGTTTTTAATATCAGCAATATACAAATGGAAAAAATTTGGCTTTTTAAGTATTCATTTTCCATAAACAAAAATCCGAGCATGGTGCTCGGATTTTTGTTTAGAAAAGTACAGAAGAAATAAAAATTATTCGTTTGCTTCAGTCTCGGATGCTTGTTGTTGCTTCGCAATACGAGGGTCATTAGCGGGACGAGTAATCGGGCGAGGATTATGCTCAACACTCGGTGGTAAGCTTGTATCTAGTGCGCTTAATTGTTTTGGGGCGCGAGTCTCAGTTACGATTTGAATTGCTGCTAATGGCTTTGGAGCAAGGCGTGGATCATTGCTTGCTCGAGCACCAGTTACTGCAGGCTCTTCGATAACTGGAAGAGTGACACGATCAATTATCTGCTCATTTACGGTATTGAGAGTGGCAGTCACTTCAGCTTCTTGTTTTGTAGCAACAGCTTTCTCAACTCTTTCACGCGCAATATGCGGTGCTGCTGTGGTTTCAATAGTAGAAGCTTGCACAGCATTGGTTTGTGAAATGGCCGCTAGCAGATTTGATTCTATGGCTGCCAAGTCATGTTCTGATGCCGCAGATTTAGCTATGTATTGCGCAGTGATTGATTTTGGAGCACTGTGTTCTTTTGGAGGATTATTTTCTGATATTTGAGTGACAGCAGGACGAATAACAACTGGCGCACTAGTAATCTGGTTAGTGGTTTCAGCTTCAGTTGCTGTAAATTCTTTTTCACCTTGTTGTTCATCCGATGCTACATCATCGCGACGTGGTGCGCGGCGACGCTGTTGCGAGCGAGTGCGGCGCCCAGCAGGGCGTTTTGATGGGCGCTGATCATCATTTTCAAGTTGCACTTCAGTTGCAGGCACTTCAGAAGCTATTATATTATTTTCTAACACTTCTTCAGCAACTTGTTGCTGACGGCGCGGTTCTCTAGGCTCACGATTTTCACGTGGCTGACGATTATTCCTATTGTTATTGCGATTATCAGATGTGTTTTCTGATGAGTCGCGTTGCACATCTTTTTGCGAATCACGTTGGTTATCGCGCTGCTGATTGTCACGTTGATTATTGTTGCGTGACGGGCGAGCTTCACGTGGTTCGCGAGTTTCATTCGTGTTGCGTTCAGTAGGAACTCGTGGCTCGAGGTTATCGCTAATTTCGCGATCATCTTTATGATCCCGGCGACCTCTAGTATCGCGACGCGGGCGGTTTTGGCCGCTGCGAGAACGATTATTACGATTTGTATCACGCGTAATACTTTTCTTTTTCTCCACATCATCACTAGAAAATACTGATGTAATGGATTTCAAAATACGAGCTAACAAACCTGGTTTTTTAGCAGGTTCTGGCGCTGGTTGTGTAGGTGCGACGGGCTGAACTGCAGGTTTAGGTGCATTCAAAATTTTTGTATTAATTTCTTTTTCATCGTCGTTAGTTTCTTCAGTATGCGAAACGATTTTGTAACTTGTTTCCAAAGTACCTTCATCGTCATCGCGTAACCGTTGCACTTCAAAGTGCGGTGTCATCATGTCGGCGTTAGGAACTATAACGACACGAGTATTGTTACGTGTTTCAATACTGGAAATAGTTTTGCGCTTTTCATTTAGCAAATAAGTAGCAACAGAAATAGGGCAGATTGCGCGAATTTCTACACTGCGTTCTTTTTGCGCTTCATCTTCTACTAAACGTAAAATAGATAATGCCAGTGAACGTGTACCGCGAATCGTGCCTTGACCTTCGCAGCGTGGGCAGACTTTCGATTGGGTTTCGCCTAATGATGGGCGTAAGCGTTGACGCGACATTTCGAGCAAACCAAAGCGCGAGATGCGGCCAATTTGTACTCGTGCACGATCCATTAACAGCGCATCGCGAACACGGTTCTCTACTTCACGTTGATTGCGTACTGGTTGCATATCAATGAAGTCGATAACAACTAAACCGCCCATATCACGCAAGCGTAATTGTCGAGCAATTTCATCAGCGGCTTCAAGATTGGTTGTCAGTGCAGTTTCTTCAATATCGCTACCTTTAGTTGCGCGTGAAGAGTTGATGTCGATAGCAATCATTGCCTCAGTAACATCAATAACGATAGAACCACCGGAAGGCAATTTCACTTCGCGTTGAAAAGCTGTCTCAATTTGGCTTTCAATTTGATAGCGATTAAACAGCGGAATATCATCTGTATAGAGCTTAACTTTGCTGCGGTAGTTAGGCATAACTTGTTGGATAAAGCCTGAAGCTAAATCAAAAGCTTCTTTGCTATCCACAATGACTTCACCAATATCCTGACGCAAATAATCGCGGATAGCGCGAATAATGACATTGCTTTCCTGAAAGAGGAAATTGGGTGCAGGCGCTTTTTTGGCTTCGCTGTCAATGGATTCCCACAGCTGCAATAAGTAGTTTAAGTCCCACTGTAATTCTTCGGCACTGCGACCCACGCCGGCGGTACGAATAATAACGCCCATACCTTGAGGAACTTCAATCGCACCCAAAGCATCTTTCAATTCTGCGCGCTCTTCACCTTCAATACGGCGGGAGATACCACCAGCACGAGGGTTGTTAGGCATAAGAACTAAATAGCGACCAGCCAAGCTGATAAAGGTTGTTAGGGCCGCGCCTTTGTTGCCACGCTCCTCTTTATCAACTTGAACAATAACTTCTGTGCCTTCTTTCAGCACATCTTTGATTTTTATGCGACCGTCAGAATCACCAGAATTTTTAGTGAAATAATCGCGGGAAATTTCTTTTAGTGGAAGGAAGCCGTGGCGATCTGCACCGTAGTCCACAAAGGCTGCTTCAAGGCTGGGTTCTACGCGGGTAATTCTGCCTTTATAGATGTTGGATTTTTTTTGTTCACGGTTGCGGTTTTCGATATCCAGGTCATACAACCATTGGCCATCTACTAAAGCGACGCGCAACTCTTCTGGTTGAGTTGCATTAATGAGCATTCTTTTCATGTTTTACCTAATCAATTAGTTTAATGCGCAAGCAAACTAACGGCTAGATTAAGATGAATGTTCGTGCAACCTTGTGGACTGCTGCGCTACAAAGTGCTCGCAACAGCGGTTGGCGGGGGTAACTCTAAGGAGTCGCTACACAGCGCTAAGAGTTTGCGCCAAAAGCTAGTTGCTCAAGGCAATCCCATTTAACTCATGAGGTAAATTACATTTACCTTGTCCCTATTTATTTTTTGTTGTTATGGCTGGTATCGCGACCAGTTAACAAACGGTACTTCCGTTTGCGACACAACGATAAACTGCTAAACCGATTTTCTCTGCATGTCTTCAGAATGTAAATCAGTAATAAATCAAACACTTACAATTGGAAGTTAATGTATGATTTGCGTTTAAAAGTACAAAATGTCTAGGATAATTAGGGCAATCTCAGGGAGAGTTTTTGCCTCGAATCCTTGAATTAATAAATAGAAAGCAGAGCTCAACAAAACATTTCACATTAACAAAAGCCGCTTGTTTAGTAGCACAATTGTTACGGTGCCTATAACTATTGGTAGTCAAGGTCACCCTGTTGGTTACTCTTGCAAATCAGATTACCTTTTGCTCCAAGGCGTGGCGAAACTGATTTACTATGCTATCAGCGGTATTTCCTAGTAGTGCGCCTTTGAGTGCGCGACCCGGAAACCTGCCTGTGTTAGCGGTCTGACTATAGCAGCTATCTGCCGTTGCGGCAATCTAACGCATTTAATTGGTTCTTGCAGGTGCAGCTTTCGGGTATTATGCGCGACATGAAAAACCATTCTCCTAATACCCCGGCACCCGTCGATAATGGCCTGCCCACTAAAGTGAGTTTTGCTCAGGTCGATGAAGATCAAGCCGGACAGCGACTTGATAACTTTCTTATGGCGCGCCTGAAAGGCGTCCCTAAGTCTAAGGTTTATAACATTATCCGCAAAGGCGAGGTAAGGGTTAATAAGGGGCGCGCAAAACCTGACTATAAAATTGCTCTTGGCGATGAAATTCGTATTCCGCCGGTTCGTGTCGCAGAAAAAGAGCCGCTGGCCAAGCCTAGCAATATGATGACGAAGCTGTTGGAGCAGTCTATTGTTTTTGAAAATGAAGGCTTGCTCGTCATTAATAAACCTGCTGGTTTAGCGGTGCATGGGGGCAGCGGCGTGAGCCTTGGCTTGATTGAGACATTACGTCAAATGCGTCCTGATGCGCGTTATTTGGAGTTAGTCCATCGCCTCGATCGCGATACTTCAGGCTGTATTATGGTCGCCAAAAAGCGCAGCATGTTGCGCCATCTGCAGGCAGCACTACGTGAAAAAAATAACAGTGGAATCCGCAAAATTTATCAAGCTTTAGTAATTGGTGATTGGCCAAAAAATTGCCGCCATGTAGACGCGCCATTACTAAAAACAGAAGTTGTTAATGATGAGCGAATTGTTCGTGTTCATGTTGATGGCAAGCCAAGTCTCACTGAATTTAAAGTGTTGAAAAATTTTAATAATTGCACACTTGTAGAAGCTCGTCCCATTACCGGGCGCACTCATCAAATCCGTGTGCATGCAAAACATGTCGGTCATAGTTTGGTAGGCGATGAAAAGTATGGTGACGATGTATTTAATGCGTCAATGCGAGGCCTTGGCGCTAAGCGTCTCTTCCTGCACGCTGCCGAGCTTGGATTTTATTTGCCGGATGCTAAGGAGCTAACTATTGTGCAAGCTCCATTGGCGACTGATTTGGCGAATGTTTTACAAAAATTAACACCTGCTAATTTATAACTGCTGCTGGAGATCTACCTTGCTGTTTATTTTTGACTGGGACGGCACCCTAAGTGATTCAAAAGCCAAAATTACTCATGCAATGCAACGCGCCGCGAGCGATATGGGCTGGATACCCTTAGCGGATGACATCATCCACAATATTATTGGGCTCGGCTTACCTGAAGCAATTTTGCATTTATATCCTGCAGTAAGCGATATCGCGCGGGCACAATTACGCGATAGATATGTGGTTAATTTTTTGCATTTAGATGATCAAAAAGCATCGGATTTATTTCCTCTTGTTAAAGAGACTCTTTCGATGTTGCGCAGCCAAGGCCACTTGCTAACAATTGCTACTGGCAAAAGTCGCAGGGGATTGGATAGGATTTTAACTACATTGGACATGAATGATTATTTTGATGCGACGCGCTGTGCGGATGAAACTGCATCTAAACCCAGCCCCCTTATGCTTGAGGAATTACTGCAACAATTTAACTGGTCAGCTTCTGATGCAGTGATGATTGGTGATACTGAATACGATATGGAAATGGCACGTAATATAAATATGCCAAGAATTGCCGTGAGTTATGGCGCACATCATGCCGACCGATTGCGCCCCTACAATCCAGAGCTATGTGTCGATAGTATTGATGAGATTCTACATTGGCATCGTATTTGTTAGATTAAATGATCCTGATACAAGAGGATCTATCCCTTCATTAGCTAACATGCCTACCAGGCGTATCAAGGGTAAACCCACTAACGAATTGGGATCATCGCCACTGAGCTTGGTAAACAGGCTTATCCCCAAGCCTTCTGCTTTAAAGCTACCTGCACAGTCATAAGGTTTTTCAAGCAATAAGTAGTTGTGAATTTGCTCGTCGCTTAATACCCGAAAGTGAACACAAAAATCGTCAACGGCAATTTGCATGTTGCCTGTTTGAGTATTCAATAGGCACAATCCAGTTTTAAATATCACAAGGTGGCCACTTGAGGCGCGCAATTGCGCAAAGGCACGCTCATGAGTATGTGGCTTGTTCAGAATAAGATTACCCAAGACCGCCACTTGATCCGAACCTATGATGAGTTTGCTGGGGAGAGCAGCGGACAAAGCTTGCGCTTTCATCTGAGATAATCGTCGTACCAAGCCTTCTGCATCTTCATTTGCGATTGCTGATTCATCAATATTGGGTGATGCCCATTCAAATTCCAGACCTAATTTAGCGAGAATGGCGCGACGATAGCTAGAGCTGGAAGCCAGCAAAATAGGAAGCATTAGAGGGGTTCCTTCATCAAAAACCATAAATAGGGGGTCAATTTTACCCTCAAGCCACTAAATAGCGCTATTAACATCGTTTTTCTTTGACAGACGCAGGGCAGATCCCTATTATTGCGCGCTTATGTTTAAGACCACTTTACAGAACCTACTGCCTCGGCAGGGAGACCCGCGGAAATTTGCCCAACAAGGCATCTCTCTGCAAGGGTTGGTACCTATAGCATCCTTGTCAAGAATGGTTGATGCCATAGAAGAGTCCGCTGGAGAAATTCAGGTAGACTTGGTATTTGGTTTAAGTGAAGAAAAGAAAAAAATCGTTACTGGGTATGCAAAAGCTAATGTATCGTTGATTTGTCAGCGGTGTTTAAGTCCAGTAACGGTATTGGTTGAAAGCAATATTTCTCTAGGTATCGTTTGGGATGAAGAGCACGCTTTGGCATTGCCTGAGTATCTTGATCCTTGGATAGTGGGCGAGGGCGCAGCAGATCTCTACGAGATGATCGAAGAAGAAATGTTGTTGAGCTTACCTGCAGTTGCTTATCATCAGGAGTCATGCATTGACAGCAAGCTCTTGGTTAGCGGCACACCAGTTGAAGTAAAGCAAGAAAAAAATCCATTTCAGGTGTTGGAGCAACTTAAGAGCTCGCCGAAATAAAATTTATTGCTAAGTTGCCATTCATTGTGGGCAACAAAAAATTAGCAATAAATAAAGAGGCGCCTCGGTTCCAGCGAGTAGGTAAAATCAGTAAATAGGAGCCAATCATGGCCGTACAACAAAACAAAAAATCTCGTTCAAAACGCGACATGCGTCGTTCACATGATGCATTGACAGGCCCAACCTTGTCAGTTGATGCAACCAGCGGTGAGAAGCACCTGCGTCACCATGTTACTGCTGACGGTTTTTATCGCGGCCGTAAAGTGATCGATAAAGGCAGCAACGAGTAATTTCTCAACAAGACGATGACATCTTGTCAGCAAGAATTCGAATAGCGGTAGATGCTATGAGCGGGGACTTAGGTCCCCGCGTTGCTATGGCGGCCGCACAAAAATTTATAGCCACTTTTGATGATGTTGATTTATTGCTCGTGGGCAATGAACAACAACTGCGCTCTTTAGCTCCCACAAAAAAAACATTTTCTCCTAGTAGAATTACTTATTTTCATGCCTCTGAAATAGTGACAATGGATGATGATCCGTTGGCGGTATTACGTCACAAACAAAACTCATCCATGTGGTGTACTGTTGAAAGCCTCAAAAATAATCTTGCCGATGCTTGTGTTAGTGCAGGCAATACCGGTGCGTTATTAGCAATAAGCAAACATTTATTAAAAACATTTCCAGGTATTGAGCGTCCTGCTATATGCAAAGCTATGCCAACAGAAAAGAATGTAACTTATTTTTTAGATCTCGGCGCCAATATTAATTGCAGCGCAGAGCAGTTGCATCAATTTGCACTCATGGGAAGTGTGCTGGCTTTGTCAACTATCGTTATGCCACGGATTGCATTGTTAAATATTGGCACTGAAAACGTCAAAGGGACAGATATTATCCAAGTCGCGAAAACTTTATTGCAAAATGATCCGCGTTTAAACTATTGTGGTTTTGTAGAAGCTGATTCGTTATTCTCGGGCGATGCAGATGTCATTGTTTGCGATGGTTTTCATGGTAATATCGCACTCAAAGCAAGCGAAGGTACTGCGAATTTTATTTCCCAAAAAATTCATCGTACATTTAACAAAAATTGGATTCATAAATTAATTAGTGTAATAATTTGGCCACTGCTAAAACAGTTACGCACAGAGTTAGATCCGGCCATGTATAATGGCGCAAGCTTTTTAGGGTTACAAAAAACTGTCGTAAAAAGTCACGGTAATGCAAATCAAAAAGCTTTTATGCAAGCATTAATCGTCGCGCGCGAGCAAGTTATTCAAAAAATACCTGCGCGAATTCAACAACAATTTCTAGTTAAGCCATCTCTTTAATCACAACAAATAGAAAATTTTATGACTCAACAAAATCTTGCTTTTGTATTTCCAGGTCAAGGCTCACAAAAAATTGGAATGCTGAATGACTTGGCCAGCGAATACTCTATAGTGAAAAAAACATTTGCTGAAGCTTCGCAAATATTGGATTATGATCTTTGGGATCTTGTCCAGTGCGGCACGCAAGAAGATATTAATTTAACCGAGCGTACACAGCCTTTATTGTTAACGGCTAGTGTTGCGGTATGGCGCGTTTGGCAAGAAAAAAATGGCCCTCAGCCCGCATTCATGGCAGGTCACAGTTTGGGTGAATGGTCAGCATTAGTTTGTGCTGGTATTGTTTCTTTTACCGATGCGGTAAAACTCGTTCAGCAACGCGGTAAATTTATGCAAGAAGCTGTGCCTGCGGGCCAAGGGGCGATGGCGGCGATTATTGGTTTAGATGATGCGTTAATTATTGATGCATGTAAAAAAGCTGAACAAGGCGAAGTGGTTGCTGCGGTAAATTTTAATTCACCGGGACAAGTGGTAATTGCAGGAACTGCAGCAGCAGTTGAGCGCGCAAGCCTACTCTGTAAAGAGGCTGGAGCTAAGCGCGCGCTGCCCTTGCCGGTAAGTGCACCGTTTCATACTTCTTTAATGCGCCCTGCAGCAGATAGATTGGCAGAGCAAATTGCAGCTACAACATTTAACACTCCCGTAATTCCCGTAGTGCACAATGTAACTGCAAAAATTGAAATGAATCCCGAAAAAATTAAAACACTTATGATTGAGCAAATTTACAATGCAGTGCGCTGGGTTGACTGTGTGAATACTCTTAGTCAAAATAACATTACTATTACTGTTGAATGCGGTCCAGGTAAAATATTGTCAGGATTAAACAAACGTATTAATTCTGCATTGACTCCATTATCTATTGAAAAACCGGAAGAAATAATAAATGTTTTAGCTTGCGTTCAATAATTATTAAATTATTTTTAATGAAATTTTTTCAACAAGAGAAAATCAACATGAGTATCAATGATAAAGTTGCTTTAGTTACAGGTGCAAGCCGTGGCATAGGCGCTTCGATCGCAGAACAGCTAGGTAAAGTCGGTGCAATTGTTATTGGAACGGCAACCACTGAGTCAGGAGCAGAAAAAATTTCTGCTCGTTTTGCTGAGCAAGGTATTCGCGGCGTGGGTAAAGTATTAAATGTAACTGATGCTGACTCTGTAGCTGCTTTATTAAAAAGTGTAACAGAAGAGTTTGGAGCTCCCGCAATTTTGGTAAACAATGCCGGCATTACTAAAGATAATTTATTAATGCGTATGAGCGACGATGAATGGTTTGATGTTGTCAATACTAACTTAAGTGCAGTTTTTCGTTTAAGTAAAGGCGTGTTACGCGGCATGATGAAAGCGCGTTGGGGTAGAATTATTAATATTAGTTCAGTCGTGGGCGCGATGGGCAACCCAGGCCAATCTAACTATGCGGCAACTAAAGCTGGAGTTGCGGGCTTTGCGCGTTCGTTGGCTGCTGAAGTGGGTTCTCGCGGCATTACAGTAAATACGGTTGCGCCAGGCTTTATTGACACAGACATGACCAAGGTGCTGTCAGACGAACAAAAACAATTACTTTTGTCGCGAATTCCTTTAGGGCGTTTAGGTGCGCCAGAAGAGATTGCTGCGGTTGTTGTTTTTCTAGCCAGCGATGCCGGTGGCTACATCAGCGGCGAGACTATCCATGTAAATGGCGGCATGTATAT
>JANYIO010000229.1 GCA_025362015.1 Gammaproteobacteria bacterium
CGAAGCCCAACAGGGTTAACAATGTGTTGGGCTTCGTAAACTCAGCCCAACCTACGATTATATTTTATCGACGCGCTTGTCGAGTTGTTCACGAATTTCGCGTTGTAAGTTTTCCGCAAGGGTATCGTCATTAATCGGCTGGCCTTGATTGTCTACAATAAAGAAAATATCTTCAACCCTTTCACCGAGCGTAGCAATTTTGGCGTTGAGTAATTTAATATCAAATTGCATAAATATACGACCAATACCGGCTAGTAAGCCTGGACGATCAGGACTAATAACTTCCAATACGCTACAGCCTCGGGCAAGGTCGGTACTCAGCGATGTACGGGTGGGCATGGAAAAATATTTTAAGCGGCGCGGTGTACGGCGGCGCACCACTTCGGAGTAATTATCAACTAAACCTAATTCTTCTTGTAGTGCATGCTGAATTTTTTTCAGTAATGTTGCATCGTCGCCGAGTGGTTGGCCGTCCTGGTTGAGCACAAAAAACGTACCAACGGTGTGGCCAGATTTTGAGCTGTAAATTTTAGCATCTTGAATACTTAAATTTTGGTTATCGAGTGCGGATACTGCAGCGACAAAAACATGCTTTTGATTTTTGCTGCGAATAAAAATTTGTGTTGCGCCGGCCAATTCTTTACTGTTAGTTTTTTTAATCAAGACTAGTGACGAGTCATTGGGATGGGCAGCCATGGCTTTGGTATGCCAAACGATATCGGTAAAATTTTCGCGGAGAAAATAATCTTCACCCATATCGCCCCAAACTTTTAAGACTTTCTCGGAACTCAATCCTTTGGATTCTAATTTGCGAATAGCGGCTTGCTGAGTTTCGTCAATCAGTTCTTGTTTGTCGATATTTTTTTCCAAGCCGCGACGTAGCGCGCGTTTGGTTTCTAAATACAGTTGGCGCATTAAGCTGGCGCGCCAGGTATTCCACAGCTCTTTATTAGTGCCGTTAATGTCGGCCACGGTTAGACAATATAAATAATCAAGATGTATTTGATCGCCAACGGTAATCGCGAAATTACGAATGACCTCGGGATCAGACAAATCTTGTTTTTGCGATACGGATGACATTAACAAATGTTTTTCAACCAGCCAACATACAAGCCGTGTTTCACGCGGTGAAACATCATGACGGCGACAAAATATCTCAGCGTCTACTGCGCCGAGTGTGGAATGATCACCACCGCGACCTTTTCCTATGTCGTGATATAGCCCTGCCATAATGAGCAAATCAAATTTTGGTAGCCGCGTCATAATATGCGCGGCTATAGGAAAGTCTGTTTTGGCGCTGGGTAATAAAAAATTACACATGTTTTGCACCACTTTTAATGTGTGTGCATCTACCGTGTATATATGAAATAAATCGTGTTGCATTTGACCGGTAACTTGATCAAACTCCGGTAAATATAAGCCTAAAACACCATAGCGCAACATGCGTTTTAATTGTTCTAGCAGACCGCCTGGGTATTGTAATAATTTTATGAATAGCTGGGTATTTTTAGGGTTGTGGCGATAGCTCTCATCAATTAAATAACGGCTTTCGCGCATTAACCGAATAGTGGACGCGCGCACGCCAAGAATATGTGGGTTTTGTGCCATGAGCACAAACATTTCCAGTAATGCAGATGGATATTCGGCAAATACATAAGTATGAGTAACTTCAATAAAATTATCGCGTAGTTGAAAACGTTCATTGAGCGATACTACATTTTTGCATTTTCCTTTTTGCAAAATAGCTTCCGATAAAAATTGTAGCAATACATCGTTTAATTCGCGCAATGATAATACGGTGCGATAATAGGTATGCATAAATTGTTCGACGGCAAGTGAACCTTGCATATCGGTGAAGCCAAACAGGGTGGCCAATTCACGTTGGTAATCAAACATCAAACGCTCTTCAGCGCGTTTGGCAACCATGTGCAAACCATAACGTATGCGCCATAAATATTCTTCACCGCTATACAGCAGAGAAAATTCCTCTTCGGTAAAAAAACCTTTGCCTTCGAGTTGTTTTAAGGTGCGTACTTGAAAGTAGCGTTTGGCTACCCAGCTAATAGTTTGAATGTCGCGCAGGCCGCCGGGTGCATTTTTAATATTGGGTTCAAGGTTGTATTCGGTATCATTATATTTTTTATGGCGAGCAATTTGCTCATCCCATTTTGCGCGAAAAAAAGTATCCGCGGGCCACATATGATTGGGCAATGATTGTTGCAATAATTCATGGCGCAATGATTCGTCGCCAACCAGGGTGCGTGATTCCATTATGTTAGTGGCAACAGTGATGTCGCTGCGCGCCAAATCCAAACATTGTTTTACCGTGCGCACACTGCTGCCTATTTCAAGACGAATATCCCATAAAAATGTGAGAAATTTTTCAATATTATTTTGGCAGTTATCAAGCACCTCGGGGCGATGCAGAATTAAAATATCAATATCTGATGCTGGGTGCAATTCACCGCGCCCGTAACCACCCACAGCTTCGAGGCTGATGCTGACGGGCCACTCAAATTGAAACCAGGCGTAATGCAGCATGCAATCAATAAATAATGCGCGCTCATAAATCAATGTGCGAATTTCTTCGCCTTCAATAAAGCGACAATTAAATTGGGTGTTAGCGGCGTTGATAGCATCTTTAAAAACGGTTATGGGCGATTTTTCTGTTAATGCGCGGCGAAAGCGACTTTGGTCGAAGAAAAATAAAGGCCTCTCGAAATAAGGCATCGCTAATGTCGACATAGATTCATTATTCCGCTGAGCTATTTTTAACGTACGAATAGATTGCGCTGGGCAATTGGTGAGAGCTAATTAAAATTTTTCGTCGCTGCGTGCAGTTAACACTTCTACGCCATTTTTAGTGACTGCCATGGTGTGTTCCCATTGTGCAGAAAGGCGGCCATCTTTGGTTTCTACTGTCCAGCCATCACTTTTTAATTTGGTGTGTGGTTTGCCCGCATTAATCATGGGCTCTATGGTGAAGACCATACCTTCTTTTAGCTCCATTCCTATGCCGGGCCGGCCGTAGTGCAATATTTGCGGATCCTCATGAAATACTGAGCCAATACCGTGGCCGCAATATTCGCGTACGACTGAATAATAATTGGCTTCAGCGTGTTGCTGAATAACATTGCCGATATCGCCGAGTGTGCAGCCCGGCTTTACTAATTGAATGGCTTTATACATGCATTCCTGAGTAACAGATACCAGGCGTTCGGCGTGTGCTGTGGGTGTGCCGACAAAATACATAGCGCTGGTGTCGCCGTGATAACCCTCATAGATAACCGTGACATCTATATTCACAATATCACCATTTTTAAGGGCTTTTTTGTCCGAAGGAATACCGTGACACACAACTTGATTGACTGAGGTGCAAATAGATTTGGGGAATCCGCGATAGCCGAGGCAAGCAGGAATAGCTTTTTGCACATTGACTATATGGTCATGGCATAGCTTATCCAGTTCGGCGGTGGTAACGCCTGCTTGCACATGCGGGCCAATCATTTCCAGCACTTCGGCAGCCATTCGGCCAGCAATACGCATTTTTTCGATTTCAGCAGGGGTTTTGATAGTGACGGACATGACTCTAGCGCGCTCTTAACTGTGTGAGTGATGCAGCATTCTAAACGATTCATGCCCTGTTTGACCAAGGTTCTCGTGTCCTGCTTGGCTAGGCTTCGCGCGAATGAATATTGATTTCTTGTTTGTGTTAGATAAATGGTGAACCAATATAGGCATTTAGATCGTCTTTTTTGAGTGTAAATTAATCGAAAAAGAAGGAAAAGGTTTAACCTGGGTGTATTCTGTGATATAAAGCGCGCCTCTTTTTTGGCATCTGTGCCTTGAAAGAGGTGAAAACCTTAAATTATTTAAGAGCTTTACTAACGTCACATATTTTTTATTAACGTCACACATATGCCGACACGCAAAACCTGGGTGCCTCAAAGCGCAAGCTGACGGGTTGGTGAGCGGGGTGTATGGAGGCCTAACCCAATCAATAGGAATATTACTATGCCATCTGTAAGCATGCGCGAAATGTTATCTGCCGGTGTCCACTTTGGTCACCAAACCCGTTACTGGAACCCCAAGATGGCTCGTTACATCTTCGGTGCCCGCAACAAGATTCATATTATTAACCTTGAACACACTGTGCCTGCCTTTAACCAAGCTTTAGACCTGGTTACCTTAATGGCATCGCAAAAGAAAAAAGTGTTATTCGTAGGCACCAAGCGCGCTGCGCAAAAAATTATTAAAGAGCAAGCCGAACGCGCTGGCCAACCATTTGTTAGCCACCGTTGGTTAGGTGGTATGTTGACCAACTACAAAACCATTCGCGCTTCTATTCGCCGCTTGTCTGAGCTGACTGCACAAAGTCAGGATGGTACTTTTACCAAGCTGACCAAAAAAGAAGCCCTGATGCGCACTCGTGATATGGAAAAACTTGAGCGTTCAATTGGTGGTATCAAAAATATCAATGGCTTGCCAGATGCATTGTTCATTGTTGACGTAGATCACGAGCGTATTGCCATTCAAGAAGCCAACAAGTTAGGTATCCCTGTTATAGGTATCGTTGATACCAACAGCAACCCTGAAGGCGTTGATTATGTAATTCCAGGTAACGATGACGCCATTCGCGCTATCAAGCTTTACGTTTCTGCTATTGCTGATGCTTGTTTAGAAGGTGCTAAATCAGTATCTGCTGTGCCTAATAAAGACGAGTATGTGGCTGCTGCTGAAAGCGCTGCTGAGTAATTAAATGGCTATAAAACTTATGTAGTCTGTTGACTGCCAAGTTTACGAAGAGGGGGCTTGGCCCCCTTTTTCAAATCAGCCTTTTTCAAATCAAAATTTGAACACATATTGAGGACAAAACCATGACAGCTGTTTCTGCAACTATGGTAAAAGAACTGCGTGACCGTACTGCTTTGGGCATGATGGAATGTAAAAAAGCATTGACTGAAGCGAATGGCGATATTGAATTGGCCATTGAAAATTTGCGTAAAGTATCTGGTCTTAAGGCTGCAAAGAAAGCTGATCGTACTGCTGCTGACGGTGTTGTAGCCGTTAAAGTGGCTGACGATAACAGCTATGCAATCGTTGTTGAAGTTAACTCAGAAACTGATTTTGCTGCACGCGAACCTAATTTCCTAAGCTTCGTAAGTAAGGTAGTGGATAAGGCATTTACTGCGAAACAAACTGATGTTGCCGCATTAATGTCTGGCGATTTAGAAGCGGCGCGTGAAGCGTTGGTACAAAAAATTGGTGAAAATATCGGTGTACGCCGTGTGCAATTAATTGAAGGTGGTGTAGTTGCTGGCTACTTACACTTAAACAACCGTATTGCTGTATTGGTTCAACTTAAAGGTGGCGATGCTGAGTTGGCAAAAGATATTGCTATGCACGTTGCTGCCGTTAATCCAACTGTTGTTAGTGCGGATCAAATGCCTGCAGCTGTTGTTGAGAAAGAAAAAGAAATTATTCGTGCGCAGCCAGACATGGCCGGCAAGCCTTCTGAAATTGTTGAAAAAATGATGGTGGGTCGCATTAACAAATTTCTTAAAGAAAGCAGCTTGAATGATCAACCGTTTGTAAAAAATCCAGAAGTGACTGTTGCGCAATTAGCAAAAGCTGCTGGAGCCTCAGTAACTAGCTTTGCCCGTTTCGAAGTGGGTGAGGGCATTGAAAAAGTAGTAGTCGATTTTGCTGCTGAAGTTGCTGCCCAGATCCAGGCATCTAAAGCATAATTTGCTGTGATACTGAGCTGAGATGCTCGCAAAAACCCGTATACGAGATGGTTGTGTACGGGTTTTTTTTTTGCGGTTTCTCATTTAACTTGTGCTTGGCGTTGTGATGATTTGCTAGTCATTTTTGGGCTTATTCGGTCATGGTTGCTGGTATTGGTAGCCGAGGCTTTAAATACGAATTACTACTGTCGGCTCACGCTAAATGAATTTTCTGGTACACTGCTCCGATTTTTTTCGCCGCAGTTTTAGTTGCAGTGGTTTTTGCTAATTCATTGATTGGAGAGCATGTATGTCTAGTCCCAGAGATAAAAAGTACAAGCGTATTTTGTTGAAGTTGAGCGGTGAGGAGTTGATGGGTACCGAAGGTTTTGGTATTGACCCTAAAGTGCTCGACAAGATGGCATTGGAAATTGGTCAGTTGGTTGGGATAGGTGTTCAGGTCGGTTTGGTAGTGGGCGGTGGAAATTTGTTTCGCGGTGCCGCATTGAGCGCGGCAGGTTTAGATCGGGTTACCGGTGACCACATGGGGATGTTAGCAACCGTAATGAATGCTTTGGCGATGCGCGATGCGCTTGAGCGCAGCAGTATTTCGTCGCGAGTTATGTCGGCGATCCCGATGAGTGGTGTGGTTGAGCATTATGATCGTCGCCGCGCGATTCGATTTTTAAATTTGGGTGAAGTGGTGATTTTTGCCGCAGGTACCGGTAATCCCTTTTTCACGACTGACTCTGCGGCTTGTTTGCGCGGTATTGAAGTGGATGCTGACATAGTGCTTAAGGCTACCAAAGTGGATGGTGTTTACAGTGCTGATCCGAAAAAAGATCCAACTGCCACTAAATACGATCGCTTGTCTTACGATGAAGTTTTGGATAAAAAGTTAGGTGTGATGGACCTAACCGCTATTTGTTTGTGCCGTGAGCACGACATGCCGGTGCGAGTATTTCGTATGAATAAATCCGGCGCCTTGTTAAATATTGTAATGGGAAGTAATGAAGGCACCCTGATCGAAGAGGAGACTACTAATGATTAATGACATTAAAAAAGATGCTGAGCATCGCATGAAAAAAGCCGTTGAAGCCCTGGTTCATAACTTCACCAGAATCCGCACGGGCCGTGCTCACCCAAGCATTTTGGATGGAATTACCGTCAACTATTACGGAACTGAAACGCCATTGAGTCAGTTGGCCAATATCAATATAGAAGATGCGCGTACTCTTTCTATCAGCCCTTGGGAGCGCGCCATTGTTCCGGAAATTGAAAAGGCAATTATGCGGGCGGACTTGGGTATAAATCCATCAACTAATAATGGTTTGATTCGCTTGCCTTTGCCGATGTTAACCGAAGAAACTCGTAAAGTTTTCATCAAGCAGGCTAAAGCCGAAGCTGAGAGCGGTCGCGTAGCTGTGCGTAATGTGCGTCGCGATGTGTTGACCGATGTAAAAAACCTTTTGAAGGATAAAGCGATTAGTGAAGATGATGATCGCCGTGCGCAAGATGACATTCAAAAAATTACCGATAGATTTATTGCCGAAGTGGACAAAACTTTGGCAGCCAAAGAAGTTGATTTGATGGCAGTCTAAGTTCTGACCTTTTGTAAAACTGGCTCACTGATGAGCCAGTTTGCATTTTTAAAATCGAATTAATGAATGTATTAACTTCCCGTGTGAGGAAAATAAGCCGTGTCTGACAGCAATCTTCGCCATGTGGCGATTATTATGGATGGCAATAATCGCTGGGCTAAGCAGCGCGGTCTGGCGGGTGTTGCTGGGCATAAAGTTGGCGTTGAACGGATTCGTGATGCAATGTCTGCTTGCGAAGATTTGGGCGTGGAAGTTCTGACGGTGTTTGCCTTCAGCAGTGAAAACTGGAAGCGGCCGCCGTTAGAAGTGGAAGCACTTATGTCGCTATTTTTGCTTTATCTCAAAAATGAAGCAAAAGCACTTAAGAAAAAAGGCGTGAGCTTGCGGGTAATTGGCAATCGTTCACGTTTTAGTCCTTCTATTCAAAAAGCTATTGCTGCCGCTGAAGCACTCACCACAGAAGGTAAAATGACCTTAGTTATTGCTGCCGATTACGGCGGCCGTTGGGACATAGCCCAAGCCGCTCAGCAGCTTGCACGAGAAGTTAGTGAAGGACACCTATTGGTTGATGCTATTGACGAGAATCTACTGCATCGACATACCGCTATGGCTAATTTGCCGCCACTGGATTTGTTAATCCGCACGGGTGGCGAAATGCGGATTAGCAATTTTTTACTGTGGCAATGCGCCTACACCGAACTCTATTTCAGCGATAAGCTCTGGCCTGATTTTGACGGTGATGAGTTAAAAAAAGCAGCCGCAAGTTTTCATGAGCGTCAGCGTCGTTTTGGCTTAACGGGCGACCAGATTGTAGCGGGGCTATCAATTGCTTAAACAACGAGTTATCACGGCAACGGTGCTTACCGCTATTTTCTTGACGATGTTGTTTGTCGTGCCGGCAATGTATTTTCCGTGGTTTGTGGGTGCTGTTGTACTTATTGGTGCCTGGGAGTGGGCTAATCTATCGGGTTTTGGCAAGCACTGGCAACGTTCCCTGTATGTCTTCTTCATTGCGATAGGTTTGCTGGCTGTGAGTTGTTTTGCGGGGCTGTGTCACCTTGAGCCGGCGTTGAACTTCATCGCAGTCAAACAATTATTGGTAGTGGCTTGTATTTGGTGGGCGCTGGCATTGTTATTGGTTCAGGGCTATCCCACGAGTGCAATCTTGTGGGGACATTGTTCTATACGTTTATTGATGGGTATTTTAGTCTTGGTTCCAACTTGGCTGGCGTTGACATTTGTACGCTTGCAGCCACAGGGCACATGGTTGGTGCTGATGATTGTAGGAATTGTGGCTGTAGCTGATATTGGCGGTTATTTCACCGGGCGGCGTTTTGGCAAACATAAGCTGGCACCCGCTGTTAGCCCCGGTAAAACGCTTGAAGGTTTTGTTGGTGGGCTGTTGAGTAATGTGATGCTGGCTTGTTTGATGGCTTTTTTAAGTACCAGTAATGTATGGATATTATTAGCGATTGTGGTGCCCACCAGTTTGTTTTCGGTATTAGGCGATTTACTCGAAAGTATGGTCAAACGCCATGCCGATGTTAAAGACAGCGGCACTATTTTGCCCGGTCACGGTGGTATTTTAGATCGTGTTGATAGTATTACTGCCGCAGTCCCCGTATTTGCACTTGCGCTCTTGGCGAGTGGCTGGAATCTCGGATAAATCATGATGCAAAGAGCGATACAAAGCGTAACTGTGCTGGGCGCAACAGGATCTATCGGTATTAGTACCCTAGATGTGTTGGCGCGTCATCCTGAACGCTATTCGATATTTGCGCTCACGGCAGATTGTAAATGGCAGCTGCTAGCCGTTCAATGTCTGCAGTATCATCCGCGGTATGCGGTGATCAACAATGAAGCGGCTGCCAAATTGCTGGCTTCTGAATTGCGGGAACATGGGTGTAAAACTGAAGTTTTGTTGGGTGTGGAGGCGCTTGCACAGGTTGCTGCACATGCTGATACTGATGTCGTTATGGCTGCTATTGTTGGTGCCGCCGGTCTGTTGCCTACTTTAGCCGCTGTTAACGCTGGTAAAAAAGTGCTGCTTGCCAACAAAGAAGCCTTGGTAATGGCGGGTGGCTTATTTACCCGTGCCGTTACCGAACATAAAGCAACGCTGTTGCCGATTGATAGTGAACATAACGCAATTTTTCAATGCTTGCCGAATCACCGTGCTGATTATCTTGCGCAGGGGTTAGTTTCGAGTGGGGTGCGTAAAATTCTGCTCACGGGGTCTGGCGGACCATTTCGCACTTTACCCTTGGCTGATCTGAAACACGTTACACCAGAGCAAGCGTGTGCTCACCCCAATTGGAGTATGGGGAAGAAAATTTCGGTTGATTCGGCCACTATGCTCAATAAAGGCTTGGAGCTTATTGAGGCTTGCTGGTTGTTCAATGCTCGTCCTGAGCAAGTGCAAGTGGTGATTCATCCGCAAAGTGTTATTCACTCGATGGTGGAATTTGTGGATGGCTCAGTATTGGCACAATTGGGTAATCCTGATATGCGCACACCTATTGCTCACGCGTTGGCTTGGCCTGAACGCATTGAGTCTGGTGTGGCAAGCTTGGACATTATTGCCACAGCGCGGCTGGATTTTTCGGCCCCCGACTATGAGCGCTTTCCTTGCTTGCGCTTGGCACTTCAAGCAGCGCAACGGTCTGCAACTGCACCCGCCATTTTAAATGCGGCCAATGAAGTTGCGGTGGCAGCTTTTTTAAATAGCAACATTCGTTTTGATCAAATTGCCCAAATCATTGACGAAGTTTTACAGCGTCAAGATGTAGTTGAACCAGATTCCATAGCACAGGTCATAGCCACCGACCAAACAGCACGCCAGTTGGCGCATGCTGTCATCGAAGGTCTATAGGAGCAGATATGGAATTGCTACATCACATAGTGTCGTTTTTGGTAGCCATTATTGTTTTGGTTGCTGTACATGAATTTGGACACTTTTATATAGCGCGTCGCTGCGGTGTTCATGTGCTGCGTTTTTCGCTGGGCTTTGGCAAAGTAATCTGGCGGCGTTACGACCATTTTGGCACTGAGTACACGCTTTGTGCATTACCTTTCGGTGGCTACGTCAAAATGCTGGATGAGCGTGAAGCTGATGTGCCGGTAGAGTTGCTTGAAAAAACGTTTAACCGCAAAACGATAAGGCAGCGTATGGCAATTTTAATTGCTGGGCCGGTAGCAAATTTTATTCTCGCTATTCTGTTGTTTTGGGGTTTGTTGTTGCAAGGCGAAACAGGCCTTATCCCCGTTATTGGTTCTATTAAGCCGGACTCCATTGCTGCTAAGGCAGGGTTCGAGCTAGGACAAGAAATTGTCGCAATTGATGGTGTTGAAACACCCACTGAACAACAAGTGCAAAAGCAATTGGTAAATCGCTTAGGTGAAACTGGGCTGATCAGTTTTAGCGTTCGTTATCCAAATTCACGCTTGCAATATGAATTGCACGCGAAGTTGGATAAGTGGATGCAAGATGTAAAAGATCCAAATCCTCTTGAAGGTTTGGGTTTGGAAATTCCATTTATCGCACCTGTCGTGGGTGAAGTCCTAGTGAATAGTCCAGCAGAAAAGGCTGGAATTAAAGTGGGTGACAAAATTATCAGTGTTGATGGGAAAGCAATATCTGATTGGCGTGATTGCGTAAATTATGTGCGTGTTCATCCCAAGCAAGCGTTGTCAGTCATTGTCGAGCGCGTGGAAGTTGGGGCTATTAATATAATAAGTTTGCAGGTGACATCGGAATCTTTTACTGAACAGAATGTCTCTTATGGGCGTATTGGTATAGGGCATCAAAAACTGTCTGAGGAACTGCTGCGCCACTACGACTATTCCTTTGGCGGGGCCGGGTTCGCTAGCGTGAATAGAACATGGGAGGCTGCGGGTTTTGTGCTTTTATCCGTTAAAAAGCTAATCCTTGGTGAAATTTCAACAAAAAACTTGAGTGGGCCGATCAGCATTGCTAAGGTGGCCGGCGCTTCTGCGCACGACGGCATAATGAGCTTTATTGATTTTGTTGCCAATCTCAGTGTGTTACTAGGTGTTTTCAATTTGTTGCCAATTCCAGTGTTGGATGGTGGCCACCTAGCGTACCTTTTGGTTGAGGCTATTCGTGGTAAACCATTATCAGAAAAGGTACAGATATTGGGTTTTCAGCTGGGACTTATGTTGGTGATTAGTCTAAGTGTGTTGGCCATGTTTAACGACATTATGCGGTGGTAAGCGGTTCCATCTAGCCCTTCTACCAAGACATATTCTTATTATTAGATCTAACAAAATATGAAGCGAGATTCAATGCGATTTTTCGGCTGTTTAGTTTTACTACTGATGTCTATTTCTGTACAGGCACAAACTTTCCGTGTAAGTGATATACGAGTTGAAGGTTTGCAGCGCGTGTCGGCGGGCACAGTATTTTCGGTATTACCAGTACGTGTTGGCGACGTGTTGACACAAGCGGATATTCAAAACGCCACACGTGAACTATTCAAAGTTGGTTTTTTTACCGATGTAGCGATTAATCGTGACGGTGATGTATTAGTGTTAGTGCTTAAAGAGCGGCCCGCCATTAATAAGATTGAATTGGAAGGTAACAAAGCTATTAAAACTGAAAATTTGATGGATAGCTTAAAAAAGAACAACTTATCCGAAGGACAGATTTTTCAGAGGGCTACTCTTGAAGGTATTACCCAAGCATTACAGCGAGAATATATTGCACAAGGTCGTTATGGTGCAACGGTAAAAATCGAAATCGAAGATTTGCCGCGTAACCAGGTAAAGGTAAAGGTAAAAATTAGTGAAGGCGCTGTGGCGCGCATTAAGCAAATTAATATCGTCGGCAATAAAGCGTTTAGCGATCAAGATTTGGTAGATCTCTTTGAACTTAAGACAAGCGGCATGTGGTCATGGCTTAGCGGTAACGACAAATATTCCAAAGAGAAAATGAAAGGTGATTTAGAACGCGTTGAATCTTATTATATGGATCGCGGTTATCTTGCCTTTAAAACAGATTCATCACAAATTTCGCTCAGTGCTGATAAATCCAAAATTTTCATCACGGTTAATGTCACCGAAGGTGAAATCTACAAAGTTAATGATGTGCAATTGGCGGGTGATCCAGCGATTGATGAAGCTATTTTACGTGAAATGATCTTGGTGAAACCGGATCAAATATTCTCGCAGATATTAATGACAACTTCTGCCGAAGCAATCAAGTTACGTTTAGGGAATGAGGGTTATACTTTTGCTAAAGTTGAAGGTATGCCAGAGCGTAACGAAACGGATAAAACGGTAAAAATAACTTTTTTTATTGAGCCGGGCAAACGTGCTTATGTTAATCGCATTAACTTTCATGGCAACACCAAAACGATTGATGAAGTATTACGCCGTGAAATGCGACAAATGGAAGGTGGCTCAGCATCAACCGCGCAAATTGATAATTCAAAAGTGCATCTGGAGCGTTTAGGGTTTTTTAAAGAAGTTAAAGTGGATACGAAAGAAGTCCCTGGTTCGCCGGATAAGGTGGATGTTGAATATACGGTAGAAGAGCAGCCATCCGGTAGTATGAATTTGTCAGTTGGCTATGCTCAATACTCAGGGCTAATGTTTCAGGCGGGTATTCAGCAAACCAACTGGTTTGGCACGGGCAAAGCCGTCGGTTTTAGTTTTAGCAAAAACAAATATCAAACAGCCTATAGCTTGAATTATACCGACCCCTATTTTACGCCGGACGGTGTAAGCCGCGGTTTCAGTCTCTACTATCAAGCAAGTGATTATGGCTCTTTCGGCCTCTCACCCTATAGCACGAATACCTATGGCGCAAAAGTGAACTTTGGTTATCCAATTTCAGAAATTGAGCGTATTGGTTTTGATATTGGTTTGCGTAATTTGCAGGTAACAACAACACAATATTCATCGCAAGAAATTACGCGTACGCCGAAATTTACTAACGGTATTATTTGCGATAATGTAAATCAGTTTTGCATAAATAGTTACATCACTCAATCTAATTTGAGTGACTTAAATCAGCGTTTAAAAAATGGTACTGATTTTGTTTATGGTACTTATACTCAAAATCCTCTGACGGAAGGTGTTATGGGTGCACCTGGCTTCCTTGATCTTTATGGCCATACTTTCAATGATGCACAAATGAGTGTGTATTGGTTGAAATCAACACTTAATCGTGGTGTGTTACCTGATCGTGGTTCGTCACAGCGGTTGTCTGCGGAAAGTACATTGCCAGGTGGTGATTTAGAATATTATAAGCTGGATTACGATGCGCAGCTTTTTCAACCGCTCACCCAAAGTTTCACGTTACGTATTCATGGGCGCATTGGCTATGGAGACTCTTACGGTAAAACTGAAAAATTACCTTTCTTTGAAAACTTTAGGGGCGGTGGTTTTGGCTCGGTGAGAGGGTTTGAATCGCAATCATTGGGGCCAAGGGCCACAGTTCGGGATAGTATATATACCGAACTGTCCGTATGGGATGATATTAATGGCGATGGTATCCCTCAGGAGTTAACTGGACGAGCGGCTATCTTATGTGAAGATGCTACCTCAGTACTGTGTAAGCATGGTGTTGGTAAATTAAAAACCATTCCTCAGGCAAACGATTACGGGCGTCGTCGTGGTGCTTTTGGTGGCAATTCAATTCTTGAGGGTAGCGCAGAGATTTTGTTTCCTTTGCCTTTTATTAAAGATCAACGATCACTTCAAGCCAGTTTGTTTTTGGATGCGGGCAACGTATTTGATACTTCTTGTGGCTCGGAGCAACGCAATTGTTTTAGTATAAGCGCAGATCAACTTAAAGCCTCTGCTGGTGTAGGTTTAACGTGGATTTCAAGCTTTGGGCCAATGACTTTCAGTATGTCTGAGAAGCTAGGTAAAGATAGTCCTTATGATGACTATAAATTCTTCCAGTTCTCCTTAGGCCAATCCTTCTAATGAAATATTTTAATACTGTTTTTTTAACCGCTGTTTAATTTTGATAAGAGGAAATGATCGTGATCGTAACTAAAAAGTTTGTGGCTGCTGCAGCCTTGTGCATGATGTCAGCTGTTAGTGTGGCTGAAAGTAAAATTGCTGTGTTAAACCCTACTGGTGCAGTAATGGCAACTGCTGCTGCAAAAGCTAAATTTGATAAGATGGAAAAAAGCGCAGACTTTGCTGCAACGAAAGCAAAGCTTGATGGTATTGTTGCGGACGTAAAAACGTTGCAAGCTTCTTATCAAAAAGATGGTTTAACTTGGCCAGCAGAAAAGAAAGAAGAAAATGAAAAAAGATTACAAAGTTTAAATCAAGATTATCAATTTAGTGCCAAGAAATTGCAAACAGCTCAACAAGAGTTGGCGCAACAAATAATGCAAGAAATGGGAACTAAAGTTGAAGCTGCGGTTAAACAAGTAATTGATTCTGAAAAACTTGGTTTAGTCCTTAACAGTCAAGCTGCTATTCATGCGTCCCCTGAATATGATATTACTGCAAAGGTTACTGAGCTTTTGAATAAAGCTAAGTAATGAGTGTGTTATTAACTCAAGCTTATTTTACGTTAACCGATTTAGCTCAGCGCATTGGTGCTGAGCTGGTTGGTGACCCGCAACATAAAATAAGCGCGCTTGCTACTTTACAATCTGCCACATCAGAAGACATCAGTTTTATTGCAAATCCTGCGTATAAAAAATATCTTGCATCCACACAAGCTGGTGCAGTTATTGTTCATCCTGACTTAGCGGTTGATGTTCGTGGAAATAAATTGATTGTTGCCAATCCTTACCTCTGTTACGCCGAATTAACTAAATTGTTTGATCAATCATTAGTTTCTACTTCAGGCATTCATGCTTCGGCAGTAGTGGGTGACAACTGTGTGCTGGGAGCAAATATTTCTATTGGTGCCAACGCAATTATTGCCGATGATGTAACGTTGGGTGATGGTGTTGTTGTGGGTGCGGGTTCATACATTGGTAAGGATAGTTGTATTGGCGCTGGCACTAAACTCTATGCCAATGTCACTATCTATCACGGTATTAACATTGGTTGCGATTGTATTTTTCACAGTGGTTGTGTCATAGGCGCGGATGGCTTTGGTTTTGCGCCCAGCGGCGGTGGGTGGATAAAAATTCATCAGCTCGGCAGTGTTGTCATTGGCAATCGAGTGGAGATAGGCGCAAACACCACCATTGATCGTGGTGCACTTGATAATACCTTTCTTGATGATGGTGTTATTGTCGATAATTTGGTGCAAATTGGTCATAATGTGCAACTTGGTAAAAATACTGCTATTGCGGCACATACCGCCATCGCTGGTAGTACAAGTATCGGTGCAAATTGCACTATTGCAGGTGCTGTAGCCATTGCTGGTCATATTACTTTAGCCGATAAAGTACATATATCAGGTATGAGTATGGTATCCAGCTCAATTACTGAATCTGGTTCCTATTCATCCGGTGTTCCTTTGGCGCCAACTAAAGAGTGGCGTAAAAATGCGGCACGGTTTCGCCAACTAGATACCTTAGCTGCACGTTTAATTAAACTAGAACGTCGCGCAAAAGACGAATAATTCTGAGTTGCCTGGCTTTAATTGTTTGGTAATTTAGTAACTCAATTTTTTCCAATATAAACAGAACCCTAGGGCCATTGACTATGATGGATGTCAACGAAATACGTGAATACTTGCCACACCGCTATCCTTTTTTATTAGTTGATAGAGTTGTGGAGCTCGTTGAAGGTGAGTTCATTATTGCCTACAAAAATATCACGGTAAATGAAGAGATATTTAATGGCCATTTTCCACAAAATCCAGTGTTTCCTGGGGTTATGATCATTGAAGCTATGGCGCAAGCATCGGGAATTCTTGGTTTTAAAACCATGAATAAAAAACCACAAGATGGTTCAATTTATTTATTTGCCGGTGTAGATGATGTGCGTTTTAAACGTCAGGTCGTGCCAGGTGATCGGATGCAGCTTGAGTCGCGTGTTATCGCAGAAAAGCGTGGTATCTGGAAATTTGAATGTAAAGCGAGTGTAGATGGTGTGATGGTTGCGTCAGCAACTATTCTTTGTGCCGATCGTAAAGTTTAATATTGGCGATTCAGTGAAAGTCTTCCACTTAGTAAAACTTAACGACCCAGTGAAATTTAGCGAGACGTTATTTTGATTAATTCTCAAGCAATAATTCATCCCAATGCAAAATTAGCGGATGATGTGGAGGTTGGCCCCTGGACTATTATCGGCGCTGATGTAGAAATTGGTGCGGGTAGTGTGATTGCCTCTCATGTGGTCATTAAAGGGCCGACGGTCATTGGCAAACACAACCGTATTTTGCAATTTTCATCTGTCGGTGAAGATACTCCGGATTTAAAATATAACGGCGAACCTACACGTTTGGTCATAGGTGATTACAATACTATTCGTGAAGGAGTTACTATTCATCGCGGCACCATACAAGATCGCAACGAAACAACTATCGGTAATCACAATTTATTAATGGCCTATGTGCATATTGGTCATGACAGCGTTATTGGTGATAATTGTATTTTAGTGAATAACTCTGCGCTTGCGGGTCACGTACATATTGGCGATTGGGCAATTCTCAGTGGATACACTTTAGTGCATCAGTTTTGTAAAATTGGTGAACACAGTTTTACGGGAATGGGCACTGCTGTGGGTAAAGATATTCCTGCATATGTTATGGTTAATGGCAGTCCCGCAGAAGCTAAAAGTATTAACGCTGAAGGTTTACGCCGCCGGGGTTTTAGCAAAGAAGACATTGCAACAATTACTAAAGCTTATAAATTAATTTATCGTCGCGGTCTTACTATTGATGAGGCTATTGTTGAGTTAGAAGTATTATTGCCAGAGTGCGCAGCGTTATTGCCATTGCTGGAATCGATAAAAAACTCAACTCGTGGCATAGTTCGTTAGGCATTGCTTGTTTAGCACGGCTTTGTTAAGTACTGTTCGATAATTATTGCATGTGATTTTTTATCGCGGCGAAAATAAAACAAAAAATTAATTATTCAATTGAATGGGGGGCTTAATGTCTGATCGCATGCATGTCGAGCGCCTGAAAATAGGTATTGTTGTTGGAGAGGCCTCTGGCGATATTCTCGGTGCTGCATTAATAACAGAATTACGTCAGCACTTTCCTTATGCGGAATTTTCTGGCATCGGTGGCCCGCGTATGTTGGCTCTGGGGTTTCACTCATATTTTCCGCAAGATCGCCTGGCTGTCATGGGGTTGATTGAACCGCTTAAACGCTTGCCTGAATTATTACGTATCCGCAAATTTTTGCGCGAACATTTTATTACAACTCCCCCCGCAGTTTTTATCGGTATTGATTCTCCAGATTTTACAATTTCACTCGAAGGCTCACTCAAAGCTCATGGTATAAAAACAGTTCACTATGTCAGTCCATCCGTATGGGCGTGGCGACAAAAGCGCGTTCATAAGATTGCGCGCTCAGTGGACTTGATGCTTACATTGCTACCTTTTGAAACTGCTTTCTATGAAAAATATAATGTACCGGTAGAGTTTGTTGGTCATCACCTTGCGGATGAAATCCCCGTTGATGTGGATAAATACCAGGCACGACGTGAGTTGGGAATTCCCGAGCATGCGCGCGTTGTTGCACTCTTGCCTGGTAGTCGCAGCAGTGAAGTGGAGCGTATGGGGTCATTGTTCATGCATGCGGCCGTATTTTGTTTAGAGCAGGATCCTGGCTTATTATTTTATATTCCTGCAGCAAATTCGGATCGTTATCGCCAACTCCATTTGCAGTTAAATGAGTATGTTGATTTTCAGGTGCAACTTATTAATGGCCATTCCCATCAGGTTATGGCCGCTGCTGATGTGGTGTTATTAGCCTCAGGCACGGTGACTTTAGAGGCTTTGTTGTTGAAAAAGCCGATGGTGGTAGCTTATAAAATGGCTCCGCTGACATTCAAAATATTATCGTGGCTGGTTAAAACACCGTTTATTTCGTTACCAAATTTGTTGGCAAATAAATTACTAGTACCTGAATTGTTACAAAATGATGCAACGCCGGAAAAACTAAGTGCCGCGGTAATGCATTATTTTGAAAACCCTGAAGAGGCGAAACAACTCAGTAAAACCTTTGCGGATATGCACAGCATATTAAAGCGTAATGCCAGCCAGCGCGCTGCTGCTGCCATAGCCAAGTTAATCAATTCTTAATAGTCATTCTTTAATGGTTGCCATCTAAATGAAAGTTGTGATTGAACCATTTGTCAGCAGTTATCGCGGAATTTTATTGGCCGGTTGTGATGAAGTAGGGCGCGGTCCACTTGCGTGGGATGTGGTTGCCGCTGCAGTTATTCTTGATCCTGAAAATCCGATTGTCGGTTTGGATGATTCAAAAAAACTTACCGAAAAAAAACGCGAAATATTATTTGACGAAATAAAGCTGAAAGCAAAAAGTTGGTGTGTGGCACGGGCATCTGTTGCAGAAATTGATAGCATCAATATTTTGCAGGCAAGTTTATTAGCCATGGCTCGCGCGGTACAAGGTTTACATATTCAACCAGAGCATGTATTAGTTGATGGTAATAAATTACCAAAATGGAATTACGTCGCCGAAGCAGTGGTGAAAGGCGATAGTCGCGTAGCAGCTATTAGCGCAGCTTCCATTTTAGCAAAAGTGGTGCGCGATCGCGAAATGTTTGAGCTGGATAAACAATATCCTGGTTATGGATTTGCCGAGCACAAAGGTTATCCTACAAAAGTGCATATAGATGCTTTGGATAAGTTGGGCATTACACCCATCCATCGTACATCTTATGCCCCAGTAAGAATTAAAATAGAACAAATGAAATTGTTTTGAGAAAATAATGACTGCATCTTTTGTTCATCTTCGTCTGCATACTGAATTTTCGTTAGTCGACAGTTTAGTCCGCATCAAAAAACTCGTTAAGCGAGTGGCAGATTTAAACATGCCTGCCTGTGGCATTAGCGATCAATGTAATTTTTATGGCTTGATTAAATTTTACAAGGCGGCACAAGGCGCTGGCATTAAACCTATCATCGGTTGCGATTTTTGGATGGCCAGTAGCGATAGTGAAGGTAAGCCTACTTTACTTTCTCTGTTTGCGATGAACAATGCTGGTTATAAAAATATTATTGAATTAATTTCGCGTGCCTGGCGACAAGGTCAGCAGCAAGGCGTTGCTTATGTGCAGCGCGAATGGATCAGTGAATTTAGTGATGGTGTGATTGCATTATCCGGCGGAAAATTTGGTGATGTGGGCATGTCGTTGCTCGCTGGTCGCAATGCTCAGGCACAAGAATTATTACAGGGCTGGATGCTCGATTTCCCGAATCGTTTTTATTTGGAGTTGCAGCGCACTGGCCGCGAAAATGATGAAAATTATTTGCACGCAGCTGTGTCATTGGCGAGTGAATGTCAGTGTCCTGTTGTTGCTACCAATGATGTGCGTTTTTTAAAGCAAGATGAGTATGAGGTTCACGAAGCGCGTGTTTGCGTCAGCGAGGGCCGTGCGCTCGATGATCCACGCCGCGAGCGGCGTTACAGCGACCAACAATTTTTGCGTTCTGCTGAAGAAATGGCAGAGTTATTTAGTGACATCCCTGAAGCCTTAGCTAACACCCTTGAAATTGCCAAACGCTGCACCGTCGATATTCAATTAGGGAAATATTTTTTACCAGAGTTTCCCGTACCTGCGGGTTTAACTGAGGCCGAATTTTTTAGAAAAATTTCCCACGATGGTTTGGATAAACGTTTAACGCGAATTCTGGATGCATCTGCACCTGATTATGCTGTGCGCCGTAAAGTGTATGACGATCGCTTAACCTTTGAATTGGATATTATTATCCAAATGGGTTTTCCTGGTTACTTCCTTATCGTAATGGATTTTATTCAGTGGGCAAAAGATCAGGGAATTCCTGTGGGGCCTGGCCGTGGTTCGGGTGCAGGTTCGTTGGTTGCTTACGTGTTGTTGATTACGGATCTGGATCCATTGCAATACGATTTACTGTTTGAACGTTTCTTAAATCCGGAACGTGTTTCCATGCCCGATTTCGACATCGATTTTTGCATGGATGGTCGCGATCGTGTTATTTCCTACGTAGCCGAAACTTATGGCCGCGATGCGGTAAGTCAAATTATTACCTTCGGAACTATGGCTGCGAAGGCTGTGGTACGCGATGTGGCGCGAGTGCTTGGCAAGTCCTACGGGTTGGCCGACAAACTGTCCAAAATGATTCCTATGACCCCGGGCATGACACTGGAAGTTGCGCTTGAACAAGAAACTATTTTGAAAGAGTTTTTGGCGAACGATGCGGATGGCCAGGAAATTTGGGAAATGGCTATCCAGCTGGAAGGCCTTACGCGTAACGTAGGAAAGCATGCCGGTGGAGTGGTAATTGCGCCCACCAAACTTACCGATTTTTCGCCGCTGTTTAGCGATGAAAGCGGCGGCGGTTTGGTAACCCAATTCGATAAAAATGATGTGGAAGAAGCGGGGCTGGTGAAGTTCGATTTCCTTGGTTTACGCACGCTCACCATTATCGATTGGGCGCGCATTATGATCGATAAACAGCGCATTAAATTTGGTGATGCGCCGCTCGACATTAGCGCTATTCCGCTCGACGACGCGAAAACCTTTGCCCTGCTCAAACGCGCTGAAACCACAGCAGTATTTCAGCTTGAATCGCGCGGCATGAAAGATCTGATTAAGCGTTTGCAGCCGGATAACCTTGAAGATCTCATCGCGCTGGTCGCGCTCTTTCGCCCTGGCCCGCTAGAGTCGGGCATGGTAGATGACTTTATCAATCGTAAACACGGCCGTGCCCAAGTCGCCTATCCAGACGCAAAATTCCAACACATGAGTTTGAAGCCGGTCTTGGAACCGACTTACGGCGTAATTGTTTACCAAGAACAGGTTATGCAAATTGCACAGGTGCTTGCCGGTTATACGCTTGGCGGTGCTGACATGTTGCGTCGTGCTATGGGTAAGAAAAAACCCGAAGAAATGGCCAAGCAGCGCGAAGTATTTGCTGAGGGTGCTAAAAGCCAAGGTGTTGATCCTGAGCTCGCCACCAAAATTTTTGACTTGGTGGAAAAGTTCGCCGGTTACGGTTTTAACAAATCTCACTCTGCCGCTTATGCTTTGGTGTCTTACCAAACTGCCTGGCTTAAAACTCATTATCCCGCGCATTTTATGGCGGCTACTATGTCTTCGGACATGGATAAAACCGACAAAGTAGTGACTTTCATTGAAGAATGTCGCCACATGAAGCTCATGCCTTTGCCTCCAGATGTAAACTCCGGTGAATTCCATTTCACTGTGGATGATGCAGGCAATATTATTTACGGTTTGGGTGCGATTAAAGGTTTGGGTGAGGGGCCGGTGGAAAGTATTATTGCCGCGCGCAATCAAAAACCGTTTAAAGATTTATTTGATTTTTGTGCGCGGGTTGATCCTCGTAAGCTTAACAAGCGTGCACTCGAAGCATTGATTCGTTCGGGGGCTGCTGATAATTTGTGTGATGCGGGCAGCGAGAAATCTATCGACCACAGACGCGCGGTTATGTTTGCCGCTATGAGTGAAGCGGTTAAAACCGCCGAGCAGGCTGCGGCGAATAACAGTGCTGGAATGATGGATTTGTTTGGCGATGTCATTGCAGCGAGCAATCCTGACGCTGATGTTTATAGCGACTTCCGTCGTGTGCGAACCTGGACGATCAAAGAGCGGTTACAGGCTGAAAAAGAAACTCTCGGGCTTTATTTAACGGGTCATCCTATCGACGAATACGAGAGTGAATTGAGTCATTTGGTCAGCTCACGTATCGTCGATATTAAACCCGATAAAGCCCCGCAAAATATTGCTGGTTTAGTCGTTGCGCAACGGGTGATGAAAACCAAGCGCGGCGATAACATGGCCTTCGTTACATTGGATGATCGCACCGGACGCATCGAAGTTGCTATATTTGCCGATACATATAATCAATGCCGGGATTTGTTGTCGAAAGACGGGCTCTTGGTGTTTACGGGTCAAGTAAGTTATGACGATTACAGTGGCATGCTCAAAATGCGCGCTGATAATATTCGTATGCTGGCCGACGTGCGGCAAGAAAAAGCCCGTGAACTTTGTCTTGAATTGGAATCTGGCGCTTTGCCTGCAAACTTTATTCGCCAGCTTAGCGATATTCTTGAACCCTACCGCAGTACACCAATTAAAGAGGCTCGCTGTCCTATTATTATTGATTACCGTCGCAGTGATGCTAAAGCACAACTTCGATTAGGGCAGGTGTGGAATGTGCGCCCTGAAGACGAATTGCTGCAACGATTGCGCGATAACTATGGCGTGAACAAAATTCGACTTATCTATTAGCGCGCAGGACCTCTAGCGACCAGAACTTTGCTCAATTAAATCATTAATGCCCTGATTTCTCACCAATAGCTATTCTTTAACCATTCCTCAAGCTCCTTTTCAGGAGCTTTTTTATTTATCGGCTGTTCATTGTGCGGCTGCTCCCGTCATTATGCGCATGCTCCTCTCATTATGTGGATGCTCCTCAGCTAGTGGTGAGTTCGTTATCGCACAGAAGAGATAAAGCATTGCTGCCATTATTTCTCAATTAAAAAATTTTATTTTTTTGACAATCATGTGTGAACTTATAGCATAGAACTTCTGGAAAATAGACTATTTTTCAGGTGTGTATTTATTTTACCATTTATGTATGGACTGTTTTTATGATCATTCGCCACCATAAAATATTCACTGCAATCAGTGCTATTTTTTTAATAGTAGTTCTGATGATTACTTTTGTTGTATTTTTTTCTGAATCTATTATTAAATCATTTACGGAAAATAAAGGCAGTGAAAAAATTGAACGAAAATTAACAATTGATGGTGCCTTTCATATACATTGGCATTGGCTATACACTGAAGTTCATGCTGAAAAAATTCATATTAGCAATGCACCTGGTTATCCTGAAGCCAATATGATGACTTTAGATACACTGGATTTTACATTTAAACCATTAAAGCTTTTAGTGGGTAAATTGGAATTCGGCGATATCACTTTGGACAAACTTTTTCTTGTTCTCGATAAAAAATCGGCTATTGATGCTAACTGGAATTTTCCTGTATTTTCAAAAGCCAATGTGGCGAGCCAAGCTGCTCTTGCCGATAATCGTCATAATTTCCCTATAATACAAAATCTTGAATTAAAAGATGGGCATATTATTTATCGCGATGCACTTAAAGGTATGAATCTTGACTTAAAATTAGATTCGGTTAACGGGCAGGGAGGGGATGATAATGCCAGTAAAGGATCTGCAAAAGAATTTAAAATGTCAGGTTCGGGTACTATACAAAAACAAAATTTTAAAGTGGATGCGGTAGGTGGTTCTCTTGAAACCTTGCGAGACTCTACTAAAGAATATCCGCTAACCTTAAAATTAGTTATGGGTCCGACGGACATTCTCGTCAAGGGTACTTTTAAAGACCCAATCAAATTAACAGGAATCAATGCATCTTTAAAAATTGTTGGTCACAATATGGCTGACCTTTTTTATCTGACCGCTATTCCATTGCCACCTACGCCGCCTTACACCCTGGAAGGTCAATTAACAAAAGCGATTGATGTATGGGGATATAAAGATTTTAAAGGTAAAGTTGGTGGCAGTGATCTTTCCGGGAATTTATCTTACGATACAAGTCAAGAGCGCGGTTTCTTAAAAGCAGATTTAGTTTCAAATATTATGGATAGCCGCGATCTTGGCGGTTTTATCGGTCTTTCCCCTTCTGGTGAAAATGCAGCGCCTGAGCAAAAACAAGCAGCGGCTGAGAAAAAAGCCAGCTCGAAATTAATCCCTGATGTTCCTTTAAAGTTGGAGCGTTTACGCGCAACTGATCTTGATGTCATTTTGAAAGCCGCTAAAATAAATGCGCCAGGCTTGCCGTTTAAAGGCATGGATGTACGTTTTGATTTGCAACATGGTTTGCTAAAACTGAATCCCTTCAATGTAGTTTTAGCAGATGGAACTATTGATGGCACTGTTGAAATAGATGCGCAAAAAGATATTCCACCTATGAAAATGAATTTGAATTTACGTAGGTTAAGTCTTGGTCAGTTTTTTGTTAACACGCGTTTTGAAAAAACAACGCAAGGTTTTTTTGGTGGTAAAGTAAACCTTGCTGGTGAGGGCGCGTCATTAGCCGATGTGTTGGCAACGAGTAATGGCGAGATCACTATTATAATGTCCGGTGGAAAAATTAGTCGTTTACTGATTGAAGCCTCTGATCTTGATATTGCCCAAGCATTGCCGCTATTTTTAGGTAAAGATAAATCAACCAATATTCGCTGCGGCGTCACAGATTTTGATGTTAAGGGGGGAATCCTTACCTCAAAAGTTGTGGTGCTTGATACCAATGATTCTCTTCTTGTTGGCAATGTTGTTATTGATATGAAGCGTGAAGTTATTAATGCCAAGCTGGATGCAAAGCCAAAAGATTCGAGCATTTTTTCTGCGCAGATTCCGATTACTGTATCAGGAAAACTTAAGGCGCCGTCTGTTGGGCTAGATACAAAAAAAGTAGGGGCTAAGGGTGTAACAGCAGCTGTGCTTGGTAGTTTACTTACGCCATTGGCTGCAATCATTCCTTTTATTGAAAAAGGTGAAGCCGAAAATGCAGATTGCCGAGCATTGATTAATCATGCGGGAAAATAAAATTCTAGCCTTGGGTTCTGTTTTGTTTGTGAGGTTTAGTTATCTGATGTGTTTATACTAAGCGAAATAAACTCCACCTAAAATGACTTCTTTCCTTGCGCCAGTTACGGCGCAAAGATTTCCACTGTGGCGATTCATTGTTTGTTTTGCTAACCATGCAAACGCAATTGCTTCAATCCATTCTGGCGCAATGCCTAGGTCAGCAGTACTAGTGATTTTACTGTTAGGTAATTGTTGCTGCAATTCATGCATAAGGCGCAAGTTGTAAGCGCCCCCACCACAAATAAATATTTCTGCATGGCGTTGTGTAAATGCATCTATGCAATTTTTAATGGTTGTAACTGTTAACGCCAATAATGTTGCCTGGACATCCTTTGAATTAGGTGTCGCAGTTAGTTGTGCTATTTCGGCCTCTAACCAATCAACATTAAACGTTTCTCGCCCAGTGCTCTTGGGTGGTAATTGTATAAAAAAAGGATGTTGAAGTAGCTGTTGCAATAGCACGTGTTGTACTTGACCGGATGCTGCCCAATCACCGTTGGGATCATAAGGTTTGTTCTGGTTTTTCAATATCCATGCATCCATTAATACATTGCCTGGGCCGGTATCGAAGCCAGTCGCATTTCCTGTGGCGGGCAGCCATGTAATATTTGCCATGCCGCCAATGTTTATGATGACTCTATCAACATCAACACTATGAAATAGCGCGCGGTGAAATGCAGGAACTAGAGGTGCACCTTGCCCGCCAGCTGCCATATCACGACGACGAAAGTCTGCAACTGTGGTGATGCCGGTGCGTTCCGCTATGATGTTAGGGTCGCCTATTTGCACGGTAAACGGATATTGGATGCTGCCTGGTGGGCGGTGGCGTATAGTTTGACCGTGGCTGCCAATTGCAACAATGTCAGTTGGTAATAAATTATTTTTGCTGATTAGCTCATTGATGGTAGAGGCAAAAAGTTCACCTAACTCTTGGTCAAGCTCACCCAGACAATCAATTTCATTTTGATTGGGCGTCGCAAGGGAGTGTATTTTTTGGCGGAGCTGATGTGGAAGTGGTACGGAGTGGCTATCAATAAGGGTGAGCTTTTCTGTTAAATTGAGCTTATCTGAAAAAAATTCAACAGCTACAACATCAACGGCATCGGCGCTAGTTCCTGACATGAGTCCGACATAATAAGTAGGTAGGCTCATTAATTGGACTTGGTATTACCCTCGGTCATCGCCAAATGGTTTGCGTGATCAAGGTCTTCAAGTTGTGCAACGAGTGCTTGAGTAGTAGCCAGGAAATGGTCTTTTTCGTTTCCGGCAATTCCAATTGCTTGGGGTAAAGAGACTGTCACCGGGTTGCGGACTTCGCCGTTTACATGAAATTCATAATGTAAATGCGGACCGGTTGCTAATCCTGTTTGACCTACATAACCAATAACCTGGCCTTGGCTAACTCGTGTGCCGGTGTTAATGCCTTTGGCAAAGTTGTTCATATGCCCATAAAGTGTTTCGTAGCCTTGGCCGTGCTGAATAATTACGCAGTTGCCATAACCACCTTTGCGACCAGCTAAAATGACCTTGCCATCACCCGTTGAGCGGATAGGTGTACCTGTTGATGCTGCGTAGTCAGTGCCTTTATGCGCACGAATAGTATTCAGTACTGGATGCAGGCGATTAAGATTAAATCCTGAGCTGATGCGTGCAAATTCAATCGGCATACGCAAGAAAGCTTTGTTCATAGCCTTGCCGTCAGGCGTAAAATAGTGCGTTATGCCATCTTTGGTTGTGTAGCGCACTGCGCTAAACGTTTTGCCATCGTTTGTAAAGCTGGCAGATAATATTGCGCCAGTGCCAATTTTTTTATTATCAAGGTATTGTTCTTCGTACATCACTTTGAAACTGTCACCCTTTTGAATATCCAGAGCAAAGTCAATATCAAAGCCAAAGATGTTGGCTAATTCCATGGTTAAATTGTTGGGAAGGCCTGCTTGTTTACCTGCCATAAACAGGGAGCTGTTAATGATGCCTTCGCGAAAGCTGCGCCTCACTTCCGGCTTCAAGGTTATTGCTTCGCTGGCAAAGCCAATGGTGCCGCGAGTGAATTTCAAAGACTCTAGTACATTCTTAAAATAGGTCAACTCTTGCAGCTTGCCTTGTTTGTCCACAAGGATTGCCATCTTTTGGCCTGGTGCGATACTGCGTAAATCCTTGGCATTTTTATTGCCGTCGAAAAGCTCGTAAAGGTCTCGATCGTTCAAACCTGCTCGTGCAAACATGCTGGAAAGGTTATCACCTGATTTAATAGTCATTTCTTGCCATGTAGGTTCACTCGACGCTTCCTCAATAATGGGTGTAAAAAGAGCGTCAGCATTAGGCAATTCGAAGTTTTGTGAAGTGGGTATTGGGCTATCGATCGCAGCGGTAGAATTCATTGCGTTTATTATTGCGACAGGCTCGGCTATAGGAGATGCTTCTCTTTCCGGTGTTAGTATCAACATAAGCAGCAAGCATACAGCTAAGGACGCGGCGGCTATTAAATGCCCGCGTGGAATTTGTTCTAACACTGCGCTTCGTGCTTTTTTGTAATTATTTATTATGGGGTTCATTAACATTAAATAGGCCAACCCGACTTTGCGTGTTAGTTGCTGGACTTATATTTATAGCAGAAAATATTTCTAAAAACATCTTTAAAATTCGTTTTATTACGACTCGTGCAGGGTGTTGTATTGTTTTTGCTTCAATATCCGGTATCGTTGTCGGCTTTTTGTGTGTGGTGTGTATTTCTTAAGATTTAATGGTTGGTGATTTATGGCGACAGTTGACACAAATTTGTTACAAGAATTGCAGGATCGTGGCTTGATTGCACAAATAACGGGCGGCGATGCTTTGGCTGAGCACTTGAGCTCAGCAAGCCGCACTTTATATTGTGGCTTTGATCCTACAGCAGATAGTCTGCACATAGGTAGTCTTGTTCCTTTATTAATGCTAAAGCGTTTTCAGTTGGCTGGTCATAAACCAATTGCTTTGGTCGGTGGTGCTACGGGTTTGATTGGTGATCCTAGTTTTAAGGCGCAGGAGCGCAAACTCAATACTCCAGATGTAGTTGCGGATTGGGTGAATAAATTAAAAACACAAGTTTCATGTTTTATTGATTTTGAGTGCGGCGTTAACTCTGCGGTGGTAGTCAATAATCTTGAATGGATTGGTGGTATTGATTTGTTAAGTTTTCTTCGCGATGTGGGAAAACACTTCTCTATCAATAATATGATCAGCAAAGACTCGGTCAAGCAGCGCATTGAGCGTGAAGGGGATGGCATCTCATTTACTGAGTTCACCTACATGTTGTTGCAATCCTACGACTTTGCTGAGCTTTTTCAGCGTAATCAATGTACTTTGCAGATCGGTGGTAGTGATCAGTGGGGCAACATCACTGGAGGCATTGATTTAACGCGCCGTATTCATGGCGGTCATACTTTTGGCTTAACTATGCCTCTGGTCACCAAATCGGATGGCACAAAATTTGGTAAAACCGAAGCGGGTACTATTTGGTTAGACTCGTCAAAAACCTCACCTTATTCTTTTTATCAGTTCTGGCTAAATACTGCCGATGCGGATGTTTATAAGTTTCTACGTTATTTTACCTTTTTGAGTGTTGCGCAAATCTCTCAAATAGAAGCTGAAGATGCAGCTCGTGAAAGCAAACCTGAGGCGCAGCGTATTTTGGCGGAAGAGATGACCCGTTTGGTGCACGGCGATTCTGGATTGTCGGCAGCTCGGCGAATTACGCAGGCGTTATTTAGTGATGAGCTGGATAAATTAGATGCGTCCGATTTCGAGCAATTGAAGCAGGATGGTTTGCCTTCATCTAATCTGTTTCGTGCAGAAATTGCTGAAACGCCTTTAACGCAGATTCTTGCTGATGTTGAAATGGCTGTGTCGGGCAAGCAGGTAAAGGATGCGTTAATTCGCAATGCAGTTTTTATCAATGGTGAGTCAAAATCTATTGACGATAATATGCGGTCGGCTATTTCTTTCTCGGTTGAAAAGGCATTCTTTGAGCGTTTTTATTTGGTTAAGCTTGGCAAGAAAAAGTATCATCTATTTGATGTTGTTTGATATTTATTCGTTTTGGTTGGTCGGTGCGCGTGGTTGGTGTTTAAAGTAAAAACCCCTCAAAAAAAGCTTGCAAAGGTGGGGCGAGGAAACTATAGTTCGCGCCCTCGCCGAGCAGACGGTTTTAGCGGAGACGCTAAAAGATGCGAAGGTGAAGTTTGTAAAAACCTAATGAAATTAAGTGTTTACAAAC
>JANYIO010000230.1 GCA_025362015.1 Gammaproteobacteria bacterium
CACCGCTATGCATCATAGTGATGTAATTCTGGCCATTGGCGCGCGTTTTGATGACCGTGTAACTAACACTGTCAGCAAGTTTTGCCCTAACGCCAAAATTATCCACATTGATATTGACCCGGCTTCTATTTCCAAAACCGTGGTGGCGGATGTGCCTATTGTGGGCGCGGTGGATAGTGTTTTGACGGACATGATCACCTTGATTCAGGAGACGGCTGAGAAGCCAGACGCTGCTGCAATTGCGGATTGGTGGAAACAAATTAATGAATGGCGTGAGCGTCACGGTATTTATACCAAGCCTCGCTACGACACCACCAGCGATAAAATTAAGCCGCAAGATGTGATCAAAGCCATTTGGGAAGTGACTAAAGGCGATGCCTATGTCACCTCGGATGTAGGCCAGCACCAAATGTTTGCCGCACAATATTATTTGTTCGACAAGCCGCGGCGTTGGATCAATTCCGGTGGTCTCGGCACCATGGGCTTTGGTTTGCCCGCGGCGATGGGCGTGCAAATGGCGTATCGCGATGCAACCGTAGTATGTGTGACTGGCGAAGGCAGTATTCAAATGTGTATTCAGGAACTTTCTTGTTGCACGCAATATCATCTGCCGGTAAAAATTATTTGCTTGAACAACCAGGCGCTGGGCATGGTTCGCCAGTGGCAAGATATGCAGTATGCAGGTCGTTATGCTGAAAGTTTGTATGAAGACTCTTTGCCAGACTTCGTAAAACTCGCTGAAGCTTACGGCCATGTCGGTATGTTGGTGACCAAAAAAGAAGATTTAAAAACTAAGTTGGAAGAATGTTTTGCAATGAAAGATCGCGTGGTGTTTATGGACATTATGGTTGATCAATCCGAACACGTTTACCCAATGCACGTTGCACCTAACGGTTCCATGCGCGACATGTTATTAAGCAAAACGGAGCGTACATAAAATGAGAAGAATTATTTCTGTTCTCTTGGAAAATGCCCCGGGTGCTTTATCGCGTGTAGTGGGTTTATTTTCACAGCGTGGTTACAACATCGAAAGTTTGACCGTTGCGCCAACCGAAGATCCAACCCTCTCGCGTTTAACATTAACGACTTTGGGCGATGATCACAAAATCGAGCAAATCACCAAGCACCTCAACAAACTTGTTGACGTGGTGAAGTTGGTAGACTTAACCGAAGGCGCGCATATTGAGCGTGAGCTGATGTTAATAAAAGTAAAAGCATCAGGTGCGCAGCGTGCTGAAGTAAAACGTTGCGTGGATATTTTTCGCGGTCAAATTATCGACGTTACCAGTACACTTTTCACTATTCAAATCACGGGCGCAAGTGACAAGCTCGATGCGTTTCTACTGGCGGTTGGTGATGCTTCGATTATTGAGGTCGTACGTTCAGGCGTGAGTGGAATTTCGCGTGGCGAGAAAGTGTTGAGTTTATAGTTTAAATTGAGTTAATGGTTTAGGTAGAGTTAATAATTTAATACGTTTAACGCAAACAAAAAAATCCGAGCCTTGTAAGAGGTTCGGCTTTTTTGTTTTAACTCCCCCCACGAAAATTTTCATTATGAAGTAAAAATTTATATTAACTCCATCAGCGCCTATGATCCGCAATCAACTTTCCTGCTTCTAAAGCTTCTTGTTCGTGCGCAGGTTCACGCCATACTTCGATAAGTGCTGCTTCGTACCATTTTTGCATTGTGGGAAAATGAAGCATGTGTTGCACATATTGTTTTGCTGTGTCACTTAGTGGCAAGTGATAAGTTTGTGTGCGAAAGATAACAGGAGCAAAAAATGCATCTACCGCGGTAAATTTTTTACCTGCTAAAAACGGCCCGCCAAATTTTTGGAGCCCTTCGCGCCAGAGCTCATCAATACGTGAAATATCTTGTTGCAACGCGGGCGAAATGCTGTTGAGTTGAACGCGCATGCCGCAACTCATGCCGCAATTGTTACGTAACGTTTGAAAACCGGAATGCATTTCGGCGGCGGCACAGCGTGCCCAAGCCCGTGCAATTTTTTCCTTAGGCCAAACGCCATCATGTTGCTCTGCTAAATATTCTGCAATTGCCAAAGAATCCCACACAATGACATCACCGTCGACCAGGCAGGGAACTTTGCCGCTGGGAGAAAACGTACGATAGATTTCCCATACCCCATCTGCAGGAAACGGATGTAGTTTTTCGATAAATGGGATGTCAAGTGCCTGCATCAAAATCCAAGGTCGCAGCGACCAGGAAGAATAATTTTTGTTAGCAATGTGCAGTGTGTACATAAGCTAGCCCCTAGCTGTAAGTTAATTTTAATGGTGGTATAGGTTTGCATCTTCGCGAAATTTTTTCAAAAGGAAACGAATGGGTAGCTTTGAATAATTATATTGTGTTTATCCTTTCAGCAAATTGTGCAGCTGGGATGGGTTTGCTGAATAAATATCCCTGTAAAATATCACAGCCCAGTGCTGCGAGTAAAAATTGTTGATCTTGAGTTTCAACGCCTTCGGCCACCACTTTGAGATTTAATTGTTTGCCGAGCGCAAGGATCATTGTCGCGATTGCCTGGTCGTGTGCGGAAGTATTAATATTTCTGACAAAGGCGATATCGATTTTCAGTGTATCAATGGGAAAGCGTTTTAAATAACTGAGCGATGAATAACCGGTACCAAAATCATCGATGGCGAGGGTTACGCCGAGATTTTTCAATTTCATCATCATCGCTACTGCGCTTTCGGGATCGTTGGCGGCCACGGCTTCGGTAATTTCCAGTTCAATCATTGCCGGTGGTACTTCATGTTGTTTAAGTGCATTTTCTACTTGAGCCAAAAATGCAGGGTCTTGAAATTGTTGCGCTGAAATATTCACGGCGATGGGTAATTGTAGCAGGCCTTTGCTGCGCCATACTTGCCATTGCCGGCATGCTTCTAGTAATACCCAATGACCGATAGGTACAATCAAACCGCTTTCTTCTGCGACTGGAATAAATTGTGCGGGCGATATTAAATTGCCGTCGCGGCGCCAGCGAATTAAGGCTTCCGAACTCATGGTGGTTTGAGTTTTAGCGCAAACCTTGGGTTGGTAGTGCAACTCAAATTCACTATGCTCGAGCGCAGCGCGTAAGGCGTTTTCTGTGGAAAGCCAGGCTTCGCTTTCTTCGGTCATGCGTGGTTCAAACAGGTGAATGTTGCCAGATTGTTTTCGTATGCTTAAGGCTGCCACCGCATTACGCATAATTCGCGCTGCAGTATCTTGTTGGTTTGCGAACAAGGCGATGCCAATACTGAGTTTGACGCTCAAGCTGCGCGTGCCCAAGGTTATTGACGACTCCATAATGGATGATAAATTTTTAGCCGTGTTGAGGGCCGTTAGTAGCTCGCAGGATTGTTGGTAAATAATCGCAAAGCTGTCGGTATTAATGCGATAGATTTGCGCGTTCGCAGTAACTTGTTTGTTGGCAATCCGCCGCGCAATTTGAATAATAAGTTGATCAGCGATGGCGTGACCATAAGTGCTGGCAATAATTTTTATGCGCTCTATCTGCACAATAAAGAGAGCCCCTTTTGTGTTTGGATTTGTCGCTAATAATCCTTCAAGGTCATCTTCAAGTCGCTGGCGATTGGGTAAGTTGGTTAGCTCATCAAAGTAGGCGAGGCGATATAAATCATCCTGATCTTTTAGGCGCGCATAAAGTGCTATCAATACAAATGCTGAAATCAACATAACGGTAATACTAAAGCCCAGTTGCAGCTTGGTTAATTGATTCACCTGATCAAGAGCTGTAAGGCCGCTTTCTTGAGCGGTGTTATTAATTTTTTCGCTCCAATCATTCAATAGTGAGGTAATTTCATTGAGTGCCATTTTTGCGGTTGATAAGTGAGCCCGCAACATATCCCAATCACGCGTATCTAACTTAAGCATTTCCTGATTAAACAAGGTGGCGCTTTGCGAAAAAGTTGCAATAAGTGTTAACAATTTTTTACTTTCTATATCGACAAGTCTGAGTTTTTTGAGTGCTTCCAGATGGGAGGTAACTCGCTGCGTTAAAAGCGCATCTTGTTCCTCCCACTCCTGGGTGTTGAATGTCGCGTAGTAGAAGTACAGTTGAATAGCGCGATCTGACATTGCTATTTGCAGCATGCTGATTTCGCGTAGCTCTGGAATGCGATAATCAGTCAGTTTTTTGGTTTGCGTAACAACGGTTTGCCCTGAAGTAAGCGTTAGCCAGATAACTAAACTGGCTGCGCCAATAACCGCGGCATAAATTGCGAGAAGTTTTTTAGCGCGTAGCTTATTGGCATTGGTAGTGGTCATAGTTTTCAGCATGCTATTTCGCCAGGTCGGGTTTAGGCTCACAGTCTTGGTGATTTAGTCATCATAGAGTCAACGTAAGCCTACGAACTATAGCCGAACTTTCTAATTCAGGCGTTTCTAAGACAGAAGTTTCTAAGGTTGGGTTAATACCGGGTTTCGATGAGCTTTATACTTGTCTAGTTCGGGGTGTAAATACCACCAAACTCATGTTAACGTTTTGTCTGATGTTGAGCTGTCGCTAAAACACTCAAACCTTTTTAAATTTACAAGCTCAGGTTTGAAATTTAAAGGCTCAGGCTTCAAATTTACAGGTTCATGTCGCTAGTGCAATGAAGTGAAAATAGTTAACTAAAACGTTGTGTTATAAATTTTTGCTGTTGCTTAAACAAAAAATTATTTTTCCTTACGATAAGGTTTCGCGTCATTCCACGCAAGTCTATCTCTCTTGATGTGTTATTTATTCTGCGGATAGTTTTCTCTTATGACATATTCCCCGCCCACAATTAATTTTCTTTCTCCATCGCAAAATGTTGCCCGTCAACTCATTGGTGCTACGTTTACAGTTAATGGTGTGGGAGGCGTAATTGTAGAGACGGAAGCCTATGACAGTACAGATCCAGCTTCTCATAGTTTTGCCGGGCCAACGAAACGTAACGCTGCTATGTTTGGTGCTCCGGGGCGAGCTTATGTTTATCGCTCTTACGGAATTCATTGGTGTTTAAATTTCGTGTGTTGCGCTGAGGGTCACGGAGCCGGCGTGTTGATTCGCGCTATTGAACCCACAATTGGTTTGGATGTTATGCGCGAGCGGAGAGGGATACAAGAAAATCGCTTGCTGTGCTCTGGCCCTGGGCGGGTGGGCCAAGCCTTGGCGATTTCACCTGCCCATGGTGGTATGCGGCTTGATGCCCCGCCTTTTCAGCTAATACCGGCAATACATCTTGCCAATATTATTTACGGCCCTCGCATTGGTATTTCAAAAGCGGTTGATGTGCCCTGGCGTTTTGGGTTGGCAGGATCATTGTTTTTAAGTCGACCTTTTCGTTGAGCGATTCAATAGAGAAACTTATAATTCTGTAACGCCACTGCTATTGAGGTGAAGAGTTGTAAATCTAGTTTTGTAATTGCCCCCAGAACGCGCTCAAAATCGGGCTTTTCAGACGTTTCTCCATCACACAAATTCCCATTGAGTAGGGCCCTAAATCTGGCTGTTTAATAAAAGCCTCAACCTGTTCTGCGAGCGGGCTGTTGTCTACTACGATTTTGGGTAGGACGCCCACGCCAAAACCTAAACTCACCATGCTGACAATAGCTTCGTTGCCTTTTACTTCTGCATAAATATTGGGTTTGATTTTGTGTTCGCTAAACCAGCTATCCAATCGTTCGCGTGCCAGGCCTTCTTCCGGGATAATTATGGGAATTTGATCCCAGCTTGTGTTATCCCATTCCTGTTGCTGTTTTGCGCAGATAAATACCAAAGGCGAATGGGCGATGGATTTAAAACTAATACCCGCGGGCAATTTATCTGGCTGGGCAGCAATGGCAATATCCTCGTAACCGGCTTGTACTCGCTCGATGGATTGTGCTGGGTCGCCTGTATGCAGCTTGATTGCAATACCTGGATGGCGCACGCGAAACTCAGTGAGAATCGTATAAAGGAAGCTGTAGCTGGCGGTGACGGAGCAGTAAATGCTGAGTTGGCCATGGAGTTGATCGGCTTGGGCCAGTAAAGATTCCTGATAGGTTTCCCATTGCTGCAATACTTCACGGGCAAAATTTAAATAACTCTGGCCCTCATGAGTGAGTGCAACTGAACGATTGTCGCGTTCAAAAAGGTTTACGCCTAGGTCATCCTCCAGCTGCTTGATGTTGCGGCTCAAGGTTGATGCGCTGACGTGACAAGCGCTAGCCGCACGGCCAAAGTGAAGTGTGTTTGCGAGAGAGCAGAAGATTTTAAGTTTACTGATGTCCATAAGAAGCCCTACGTTGCATTTTTTGCATCAATTGGTTGCGAATATATCAGTTTACGTCATACGTGTTTGTTTCTACACTATACATTCTGTTTTTGTCTCGGGCTTGCGTTTCTTATTTTGAAAAGGCTGCCCTTCTCTATAACTGTCTTGTTGAGGAGTTTTGTATGCACGTTTATTACGATAAAGATTGCGATCTTTCCATTATCAAATCTAAAAAGGTAGCCATCATTGGTTATGGTTCACAAGGTCATGCACATGCATGCAATCTCAGAGATACTGGCGTAGATGTTGTTGTTGGTTTGCGCGCAGGTTCTGCAACGGTAAAGAAAGCTGAAGCTCATGGCTTGAAAGTGACTGATGTTGCTACTGCTGTTGCTTCTGCTGATGTGGTTATGATTTTGACTCCGGATGAATTTCAGTCAAAATTGTACAAAGACGAAATCGAACCCAATATTAAAAAAGGCGCCACTTTAGCTTTTGCTCACGGTTTTGCAATCCACTACAACCAGGTTGTGCCACGTAAAGATCTTGATGTCATCATGATTGCTCCGAAAGCGCCAGGTCACACTGTTCGTTCTGAGTTTGTTCGTGGTGGCGGCGTTCCTGATTTGATCGCGATTTATCAAGATGCATCAGGTAAAGCTAAGGAAATCGCTATGTCATACGCTTCAGGTGTAGGCGGTGGCCGCACGGGTATTATCGAAACCAGCTTTAAAGACGAAACTGAAACTGACTTGTTCGGTGAGCAGGCCGTATTGTGCGGTGGTGCCGTTGAATTGGTAAAAATGGGCTTTGAGACTTTGGTTGAAGCAGGCTATGAGCCAGAAATGGCTTACTTTGAATGTTTGCACGAGCTCAAGCTCATTGTGGATTTGATGTTCGAAGGTGGTATTGCCAACATGAACTATTCAATCTCGAATAATGCTGAATATGGCGAGTATGTAACTGGTCCTAAAGTTATCAATGAAGAATCGCGTAAAGCTATGCGTCAAGCGTTGAAAGACATTCAAAATGGTGAATATGCTAAGCAATTTATCATGGAAGGTGCTTCTAACTACCCATCTATGACTGCGTACCGTCGCAACAATGCGGCACACGGTATTGAAGTTGTGGGTAACAAGTTGCGCGCTATGATGCCTTGGATTCAGGCGAATAAAATCGTAGATAAAGCGAAAAACTAATGTCTTAATCCTTGTTAGACAAAAAACGTGGCTCAGGCCGCGTTTTTTGTTTCTAGTGTGTACAATGCCACTCCTACTATTTTGATCAAAGAGGTTGACCATGAGCCATAACGAACACGAACAATCCGCTACTCGCGAAGAAAAAGAGCGCGATAGTGATTTTCCGTTTGGTGATCTGGAAGAGGAGGTCTCTGAAGGTGAGCAAAAAGTTCGTCATCGCGGCGTATATTTACTGCCCAATCTATTTACAACTGGCGCGTTGTTCTGTGGTTTTTACGCCATAGTTTCTGGAATGCATGGCAGCTTTTCACATGCTGCTGTAGCCATTCTGCTGGCAATGTTGCTTGATGGTATGGATGGTCGTGTGGCGCGCATGACAAATACACAAAGTGCATTCGGTGAACAGTACGATAGTCTTGCCGATATGGTTTCCTTTGGCGTGGCTCCCGCGCTGGTAATGTTCAGTTGGGCGTTGCATGATTTGGGTCGTTGGGGGTGGGCAGCTGCCTTTATCTACACGGCTTGTGCGGCTTTGCGCCTCGCTCGGTTTAATACCCAAATAGGCGTTGTAGATAAAAAATATTTTGTGGGCTTGGCAAGTCCGCCGGCTGCAGCAATAATTGCGGCTACGGTATGGACCTGGTTTGATGTGCGTCCTGAAGGTGCGTGGGCTGCTGTAGTCGCGGTGCTTACGGCATTTGTTGGTTTGTTGATGGTTTCCAGTTTTCATTACACCAGCTTTAAGAGTGTCGATTTTCGTGGCCGCGTTCCTTTTGGTGTAATGCTGCTGATTGTGTTGGTGTTTGCTGCTTTGATTATTTTTCAGGAGGTGGGTTTGCTCGCGATTGCGGTTCTTTACGGGTTGTCTGCTCCTGCGTTGTGGCTCTTCAAGAAAATAAGCACGTTAAAAATAAGTTAAGTTGCGCGCAGGTTGTTCTGGTTGTCTAGGTTTTGTTTCATCTGTTCTTTTGGTGGGCTGCCGAGTAGAAATGTCATCAAACCCCTCAAAAAAAGCTTGCAAAGGTGGGGCGAGGAAACTATAGTTCGCGCCCTCGCCGAGCAGACGGTTTTAGCGGAGACGCTAAAAGATGCGAAGGTGAAGTTTGTAAAAACCTAATGAAATTAAGTGTTTACAAAC
>JANYIO010000325.1 GCA_025362015.1 Gammaproteobacteria bacterium
TGGCGGTGACGGGGGCGCTCGGGGCTGGGTCGGGCGCGGTTCGGGCGGAACAGGCGCCGATGGTCAGGACCAATGCGGTGAGGCTGAAGATTGGCGGAAGCTTTGTCATCACCGACCCAAATCTTCGTCTTGAAGCCGCGCACTTTAATAACCAATGTTGGCTACCCGCCTCCAATAAATTTCTATCGGGACATGATGTAATTCCTCCAAGCCAGGAACCCATTGCGGAAAATGTAAGCTGGTTCGGTTCAAAATATTTTTTGAATACGGCGGGTTACTATGATCAATACCGTACTGACGTAGGGCTGAAAGATTTTTCCTATAGCGTTTTACACGGCGATGATGTGGTGTCTGATGGGGCAGATGGCTTGGGTTGGCCAACGTGCAAACGCTGGTGGGAAGATTCAACGGACGGCATCAGAAAGCGTTTGCTGACCGATATTAGCAACGGCTCGATGAAAGGGAAAATGGCGGACTGGAATACCATGTCACCCACCTGGTTTGCCACTTCAACGGACGCTGGCGACCAACTGCTTAAAACTGCCATCACCGCACCAGGCACAACATCACCTGGAGCGAAATTGCCCATTGCTAACTCGCACATTAATGGTGGTTGGTTTTCGCTGGAAGGTTGGGTGAATGGCGTGGCGGGTGTCGGTGTTGCCTACGAAGGTGCTTTTGCGCTGTTGGAAGCACAGGCCATCAAAGCCGGTGCGCCGGTGATACAAGCGATTGTCCTCATGATGTTTGTCATCGTGCTGCCACTGCTCATGTTTGTGAGCCTCTATGATTTAGGCACGCTCGTAACACTGACCGTGGTGCAGTTTTCTGTCATGTTTTGGTCATTCTTCTTTGCGTTGGCTTGGTGGCTTAATAATTTTTTATTAACCGCGCTCCTGGGCGATCACTGGTTCGACATGCTCAACACTGGCGATCAACCCATGGAAATGATGATGACCATGTGGATTGTAAAATTTACATACGTTGTGTTGCCGTTGATTTTTTCTGCATTGCTCGGCGTGGCGGGTAGAAACTTTGGTTTAAGGCTTGAGCAGGGAATGGCAGGAATGATGAATGGCGCTGACGGTGGGGCAAAATCAGGAGCTGTGAAATTAGGCAATAAGGTAAGGCGGTAAAATGACAAAGGCCGCAACTAGCGGCCTTTGTCATTAAATAGAGCGATGATCACGAGGTGCAAATTCATTACTTGCATCACGATTGATATTAGGAATACAACGATTAGTTCGATCATTAGCCTCCTCACTGCGACCACTTGCAAACCAGGCAGCAAAAAACCCAAGAATAGCTGAGCCTACAATTAGAGTGACTTTGAATAAAAGAACAACCAACGCCCACATCAAACGAAAAGTGACGCGTAGAACCTTGTTCCAGTCAATGGCTTTTGCGGTGACAGTATGAGTGTTCATTATATTCATCCCAAATATTACCTAATATTTTCAGCTTAGCACGAACAAACTGAATTGGGTATGAACTGACCAGGAAAATGTTGTCAGTGACGTACTGGAAATAGTTATCTAACAATGTAATGCGAAGTTTGTTGCGTAATGTTACTTGAGGTGCTTATGAGTTCTGAACAAGCGAATGAAGATTTAAATCATGATAGTGACTATCAAGAATATTATGACAATTTTTTAAGGGAAGACTATTCAGGAGTTGAGAATATTGAAGATGTCGCGGCAGGTGTTTCTTGTAAATTATTGAGCAACCTTATTAAACAGGTAATCGATTCAATAAAAACAACGGAAAAACTATACCCTACGCTGGGTACCAGTGGCATGGATTTTTGCATCGAGATATATGCGGGTGATCCGAGTAAGCAACAGGAACATAAGAAAAGTATCCTTATTGAAATTGCATGTCAACTTAACAAAGTTCCTTTTGTGTGTGGAGATTTAACGGGTTCCGATGTGACTATCGTCGTTCCAGATGCGGCGCACATGTTGGCACTCGTGAAGCTCACTGAAACAATACTGAGTGAAAGAATTGAAGTGCGCAATCCACTAGATGCTTATGGCAATGAATTGCATGATTTACGACAAGAAATCAGTCTTATAAATTTACCGCTTGGCTTTGCGACACATTCTTCACAGGCAAATGATCATGAAAATGAACCGTCCATAGATGGCGGCAGTAATTTTTTGAAAAAAAATCCAGACATTCGATTTACGAATTGTGATGACAGTGACTTTAAATTTAAACCTGCGTGCCAGGACTGGTTATCACGGGTTACTATTTTCGTGAGCAGTATTGTGGGTGATTCGCCGATTATCCGAATTGGAGCATATCTTTTTGGTAACTCTACCTTTTTTACAATAGATCTTTTTGATCAAATATATGATCGAAATAGCGTTGCAATTACTATTGGCTTGAGTGGTAATAGTATTTACCTACCAGCACATATCGATGATCAAATTGACATCACACTTTCTGGCATGGCCGATACTCTTGTATTACTTGATTCCCTGGCAAAAGCAACAAAAGGGAAGATTGTTACTATTGTCATGAATTAGATTGCGTTGTTTTTGGATAAACAATTTTCATAACAACATGGGCAAGTGTATTGATGTTTACTTTATAGTGACTATCGCCTTCCTCTAAATGCATACCTCCGATCCAATAGACTTTAAGGTAGGGATTACTATCGGTGGTATTTTGGACTTCATCTACTATACGTAATATTCTTCCACCGTTTTTTGAATTTTTAAGCATGTCAGATGAAACATACATACTGACGTGTTTTTTATTGTACTTATCCAGAAAATTTAAGGAAAATCCAACACCATTACTGTATCGCTTGTAAATACGGGCACCACCATGAATAACAGATAGTTGACTTGTGTGAGCAAATTTTAATTGCTTAAAAAATGTCTTAAAGGTTGTTTCTCCATATCCAGATATAGTCAAGTTTTCATCGAGTCGGTCAATTGCTTTTAACTCTTCAAAACAACTCACCAGCGATTCCAAGCAGGTTGCTGTTGATCCGGTAACTCTAAGATAATCCTTTATCTTTTTTACTTTATTCTCTGGATTTTTTTCTTTGCGAATGCTTGTCAATTCGTTACTTATAAAATCACTGTTTGACTCTGCATCATCCGGCAAAATAAATTTTGTGATTAATTTTCTATTCTTTTTGTTCAGTATGGAACCCGCTGACTCAGAATCATTTTCATGAAGAGCGTCATTGGCCACTTCATTGATACAAACCCACTCACACTCTGCTGAATGAATATCCCACATTCTATAATGCGGACTTTTAAGTACGTCATCATCTTCTGGAAGATATTGATGGTTAACACCACTGACGCGTGTACCTGTCTCTCTGCAAACCGGGTCTGAACACAAAAAATGAAATTTGGAATATTTTGTTTGAGCAGAGAATTCTTGGCAGGCTTTGTAAATATCAACGGTTTTTTCAAGCTCTATACAAAAAGCAAGATCTATTCTCATGTCTCGTGCCTTATCTAAACATTCTATAAATCATCATTGATTCAACTTTATGTGCTGCTTCAATCAACCACCTAGCTTTGCGATACAAAAAAATTCTTGTCAAAAACCCATACACCATCTACATTTTTGAACTGATGAAAATCTGCGTATCCGCACAAAATTCCGCACATCGACTGCGTATAAATAATTGCATAACGTCCATCTTTCGAATATCCAGGTGTCGAAACTTCTACTATGCTAGAAACACTCGGATATTTTTCAGAAAAACCAGCCCAATTTTCATCAGTAAGGATAGGATTATAGGCAAGCTTTGGCTTTGTATTAAAGCCCTCAAGGATTTCTTCCTTAGTTTTAACTTCTAAATGATCACATGCTAAACTTGAGGGCAACGCTGTAGTACCTTTATTTCGACTGTACATATCGTTAAAAGCTTCTACATTTGGCGCATT
>JANYIO010000002.1 GCA_025362015.1 Gammaproteobacteria bacterium
TTTTGGGTTGTAATCAGCTTGCACTATTATTTGGTTATCTACACTTTTGATACCACTTACACCAAGCGCAATTTCTTTCGCCAAATCTTTGTTTACACTTTCATCCACTTTACCCGTTAAAGTTACTTTGCCTTCGTGAACCTGAACCTTAATATCATTCGCGTGCAAATACGGGCTTGAAGCAAAAGTTGTCGAGATTTGCGCCTCTTGGCGCGCATCTATCAATTCAAGTTGGCTTTCTGCAACTGCGAAGGTGCTCAGAGCTACCAATGTGCAGGCGAATACTGGTTTGATAAATAATTTATGAAATGCTGTGGCCATATTCGTTCTCCAATACGTTAATCCCTCAACTGGCGAATTGCTAGTCACCGGGATGGCGTTACAGTACGAACCTTAGGCTTTCATGAAGCAGACGTCAGTGCGCTGCCGCGCATAATAAATTCTCACTTACTTTTTATAAGCATAACTTTTTCCACCTACGAAGATTTTTGCGTGCGTTTGCGCACAGACTCATAACAGCGCTGCGTTTATTGTCAACTTATAAGCAATGTATTGGCACGTCGCCACTAATGAGCAAGTTATTAAGAGAAGGTTAAAAATATGAGTTGGTCAGCTCTGATGGAAAAATTACGCACGCCAGCACCAACACCCAGTGGCGAAACTACGCTTATTAATTCATTGGATATTGTTCGGTTATTGCGCTCAGCGGGTGGAGCTTTAGTTGCACAACTAGCACTGCATGGAAAACTTGCGAGTGTTGAATGGGAAGAAGAAAAAAACCGACTGCTACAAATGTTTATTATTACGCTATTTGGCTTTGTGTGTGTCCTATGTATTTTGTTTTTTATGGGAGCACTTGTATTAGCTTTTAGCTGGGAAACACCTTATCGCATCCATGCGATAGTTTTGTTAATTGCCACGTATGGGCTAGGAGTATTTATCGCTTGGCGTCGTTTTCAAACTCTTTCCGCATTAAGTGGAGAAGCTTTTGCAGCCACGCGTGAAGAGCTTGCTGCCGATATCGCACTTATTAAAAGCAAATTGTAATCAAGATTAGGAGAAAATTATGACCATACCTACAGCAATACCTTTGTGTGAACAACGCGAAGCTCTGCGCCAACAAATAAAAGATCAACGCGAAATAATTGCTCTTACATTTATAAAAGCAACAGCGGCAAATAACTCCTACCCCCGCAGCATGACTATGCGCTTCTTGACCCAGCAACCTGGCACAAAAATACTTGCTGAAGTTCTTTCACTTGCTATAGGTGCGCGCTTTTTTAAATCTATTACTAAAGCTCTTACGTTTGCTAAAATTGTTAAATCCCTTTCAGCCAATAAATCATCCACCTAACCCGCCCAAGGTGGAAATGAAAAAAATTTATCAAAGCCAACTTGCCCTCTCCATACCTCTCTTTCCAACACCATTTTTATCAAAATAAGTCAAAATTTTGTTGCTTAGCCCACTTCAAGTGTTCTGAATGACAAAGGTTTGTTACTCTGCGCGGCTGAACTTTACAAGAATGAAGCCCAATGAACTCAACTACTCAACAACCAGACCTTCATACACCAATGATGGTGCAATATCTACGCATTAAGGCAGAGCATCCACACGAGCTAGTGTTTTACCGCATGGGTGATTTTTACGAGCTGTTCTTTGATGACGCAAAAAAGGCCTCTGAATTGCTGGATATAACGCTCACCGCACGCGGCAAGTCCAACGGCGAAGCCATTCCCATGGCCGGCATTCCGTTTCATTCCGCCGATGGTTATCTCGCCAAACTGGTAAAAGCAGGGGTATCTGTTGCCATTTGTGAACAAATTGGCGACCCGGCTACCAGCAAAGGTCCTGTTGAACGCAAAGTAATGCGTATAGTCACGCCGGGTACGGTCAGTGATGAAGCCTTGTTAGATTCGCGTCGCGATAATTTATTAGTGGCGCTACATCAAGCCGGAGATATTTTTGGAATCGCCTCACTGGATATGGCAAGCGGTCGCTTTTTGGTGCTGGAAGTTGAAGGTCTGGACGCGGCACTCGGCGAATTACAGCGCTTAAGCCCGGTTGAATTGCTACTGAGCGATCACCTCACCACACCGGCATTCCTTGAAAACCGTAAAGGATTGCGCCGCCGTGGGCCGTGGGAATTTGAACTGGAAACGGCGCAGCGCTTATTGGTACAACAATTCGGTACCAAAGATTTGGCAGGCTTTGGTTGCGATCACCTTAAAACCGCTCTCTGCGCCGCAGGATGCCTATTAAGCTACGCTCGGGAGACCCAACGTACCGCCCTGCCCCATGTACGCAGCCTTGCGCATGAAAACCGCGATGAAGCGGTGATTATGGACGCCGCAACACGCCGCAATCTGGAACTGGACACTAACCTCAACGGTGGCGACGAACACACACTCTTTTCCGTGCTTAATCGCGCCGCTACCAGTATGGGCAGCCGATTACTGCGGCGCTGGCTGAATCGTCCTTTGCGCGATATAGGCCAGCTCAATTTACGCCAGTCAGCCATTGCCGTGCTGCAAAGCAATTATGCTTTTGAACCCGTTCATGGAGTTTTGAAACAAGTTGGCGACATGGAGCGAATCCTGGGTCGGCTGGCACTGCGCTCAACTCGCCCGCGGGATTTATCGCGGCTTATGATGTCACTTGCGAGCTACCCCGAATTGCAGATTGAGCTGGCAAAACAAGCGTCACCGCTGCTACAACAACTCGCGCAGCAAATCAGCACATTTCCAGCATTAGTGGATTTATTAAGCCGCGCCATTATTGAAAACCCGCCAGTGGTGATGCGCGAAGGTGGAGTCATCGCCGACGGCTATGATGCTGAGCTGGATGATTTACGCAATATCAGCACCAACGCTGGCCAGTATTTACTGGATTTGGAAACACGAGAACGCGAACGCACCGGAATCTCCACACTCAAAGTGGGCTATAACCGTGTTCACGGCTATTTTATTGAACTTACCAGCGCACAATCGGAAAAGGCACCGGCGGATTACATCCGTCGCCAAACACTTAAAAATGCTGAGCGCTATATCACACCAGAATTGAAAGAGTTTGAAGACAAAGCACTGTCGGCCAAGAGCCGCGCCCTTGCCCGCGAAAAAGCACTTTATGATGAGCTACTGGATATTCTCAACGAACAACTTATCCCGTTGCAAGATTCTGCCGCTGCTGTATCCGAATTGGATGTACTTACAACGCTGGCCGAACGCGCGGATGTCTTAAATTTTTGCCGTCCAAAGCTTACGCAGGATACAGGCATTGATATTCAGGGTGGGCGCCATCCAGTGGTGGAACAAGTCACCGGCGTGCCCTTTGTACCTAACGATTTACGCTTTCACAGCGAGCGCCATATGCTGATAGTCACCGGCCCCAATATGGGCGGTAAATCGACTTACATGCGCCAAGCTGCACTGATTGTTTTACTCGCCCATATCGGCAGTTTTGTACCGGCACAACAAGCAACTATTGGTATAGTCGACCGCATTTTCACACGTATAGGCTCATCCGATGATCTTGCTGGCGGTCGCTCAACCTTTATGGTTGAGATGACAGAAACTGCCAATATTCTTCACAACGCCACGGCGCACAGCCTGGTATTGATGGATGAAATTGGACGCGGCACCAGTACCTTTGATGGTTTAGCCCTGGCGTGGGCATGCGCAAAACATCTCGCTGAAAACGTGAAAGCTTTTACACTTTTTGCAACTCATTATTTTGAAATTACCAGCTTACCTGAAACTATTTCAGGCATAGTCAACGTTCACTTAAATGCGACTGAACACAACGACAACATTGTGTTTTTACATAAGGTACAAGAAGGCCCCGCCAGCAAAAGCTATGGCTTGCAAGTTGCCAAACTAGCGGGAATTCCAGCATCAGTATTAATGCAAGCGCAAGAACAATTGCAGTTATTGGAACAAGGTGTTCACCCCGAACAATCAGCCAAAATTATGCAATCTGCGCCGATAAATGCAATTGAAAATCACACCAATATAGCCATTGCATCGCCCCAACAATCAGGGTTATTTGATGCATTGCCAAATCCGGCAATGGAAGCATTGAAAAAAATTAACCCGGATAATTTGTCGCCGAGAGAAGCATTAGAGCAGTTATATCGCCTAAAAGAGCTTTATACAAAGGGCAAATAATTCTGATAGCAATGCAAAGAGATTAGCAAAATGCTACCCAAAACAGCCAAGCCTGTTTAGAATGCGAATTTCTTGAATTGCCAATTTTGTTAAATGAATAACCTTGGAGTCACTTATGACTTTTGTAGTTGGGGAAAATTGCATTAAATGTAAGCACACTGATTGTGTAGAAGTATGCCCCGTAGACTGTTTTTATGAAGGCCCCAATTTTTTGGTCATTCACCCAGACGAATGTATTGATTGCGCACTGTGCGAACCAGAATGCCCTGTAGGTGCTATTTTCTCCGAAGATGAGCTACCAGAAGATCAAGCCGTATTCCTGGAACTTAATGCTGAATTAGCTGAAGTCTGGCCAAATATTACTGAAATGAAAGAATCACCCGTTGACGCCGAAGAATGGGATGGCGTACCAGGAAAAATTAAACACCTCGAACGTTAAGGTTTAAAATAGTAAGTTGTGAATTTACAAACTCTCAAGCAATAAACTCAAGCAATAAAAAAGGCAGCTTAAAGCTGCCTTTTTTATTGCTTGAGTTAAAGCTTACACACTAAACAGTGCTTCACTATTCAAACCTTGTTTTTCCATAATATCGCGCAAACGCTTCAAAGCTTCTACCTGAATTTGGCGTACTCGTTCACGCGTTAAACCAATCTCATGACCCACTTCTTCCAAGGTGCTAACTTCATGACCGCGTAAACCAAAGCGACGAGAAAGAACTTCACGTTGTTTTTCAGTTAATTCATCCAACCACGCATCTAAACTCATGGTGAGATTATTGTCTTGTAGAATTGAGGCAGGATCAGACACATGAGCATCAGCAATAGTATCAACAATAGTTCTATCAGAAGATGGACCTACAGGTGTGTCAATTGAGGTTACACGCTCATTCAAGCTAAGCATACGCTCAACGTCAGCCACGGGTTTTTCCAGTAAACGTGCAATTTCTTCAGGGGATGGTTCGTGATCAAGTTTTTGTGAAAGCTCACGAGCAGCACGTAAATAAATATTCAATTCTTTTACCACATGAATCGGCAAACGAATTGTTCGCGTTTGATTCATGATTGCGCGTTCAATAGTTTGACGAATCCACCAGGTCGCATAGGTCGAAAAACGAAATCCGCGTTCAGGGTCAAACTTTTCAACAGCACGGATCAAACCTAAATTACCTTCCTCGATTAAATCCAGTAAGGCAAGGCCACGATTTACATAACGACGGGATATTTTTACAACAAGACGAAGGTTACTTTCGATCATACGCTTACGCGCAGCTTCTTCACCTTTTAGAGCTTTACGCGCAAAAAAAACTTCTTCTTCAGCGCTTAATAACGGGGAAAAACCAATTTCATTTAGGTAAATCTGTGTAGCATCAAGTGTTTTATTAAATTTATCATCCAGAATTCGTTCACTTCCACCTGAAGATCTGCTCACTTTCGGACTATCAGTTTCATCTTCAGCTAGTAAGGCTTCACTTTCATCAAAATCAATATCTGGCACTATAAATGCGTCATCGCGTTCGAATGTGCTTGATTCCCTAGTTTGTAAAGTCATTTTTCTGCCCCTTAAATCATCAAATTTAATTGGTGTACACACCAATTCACCAAGCTGTACCTTCTATATTTAGCTTACAGCCTACTACGTTGTTTTTTGAATCAGGTTTTGGTCGTTTAATAGACTCCGGTTATTGTTATTCTCCAGCTACTTTATTTAGATATTTAACTCTTTATCGATAATTACATTAACGCTTGGGTAGATATTTCTGCGGATCTACCGGATTACCTTCACTCCGAATTTCAAAATGAAGCTTAACCCTGTCGGTACCACTTAAACCCATATCGGCAATTCTTTGCCCAGCTTTAACAAAATCACCTTCTTTCACTAACAATTTATCGTTGTGGGCATAGGCACTCAAGAATATTTCGTTGTGTTTTATAATGAGTAGATTGCCGTATCCACGCAGACCACTTCCAGAGTAAACAACCTGTCCGGCAGCTGCTGCGATTACAGACTCCCCCAATTTACCTTCAAGATCAATACCCTTATTGAAACCAGTTGTGCCCTGAAATACGGCAAGCAATTTCCCGGTGGCTGGCCATTGCCATTTTAAAGTGCTTTGTATAACGGCATTATTAGTGGGTGAAACTACAGCTTTCGTCTTTATATCTGAACGCTTTATTGTTGGTACTTTATCTTGATCAACTGAACCTGAAGGTCCTGAAGCCGTTTTCTGGTTGCTAACAGAAGGCTTAATCGCTGGCAGATTGGGATTTGGTCTTTGTCCAGAAACATTAGCTATATTAGGCATTATATCAATACGAATTTTTTGTGCGGAATGAATGATATAAGGCGGTTTTATATGGTTAAAAGCTGCTAGTGAATGGTAGTCCAACCCATAGCGCCACGCGATAGAGTAAAGCGTATCACCCTGAGCAACAACATGAATATGTTGACTTGATTTTTTTCTAATGGAGCTATCACTAACATCAGCTACATGCTGAGAGCTACAGCCTCCCAAAAAAGATAAAGTGGACAATATACTGACCATCGTCAGTGTATTTATTAAGCATTTTCTAAAGAACGGCGACATAAAATAACTCAGAAGCGCTGATTATTTTTTGACCTCTTTTATAACTTTTAGTGCTTAATATATAAAATTTATTTTAAAATTATCTAATATTTTTATATAAAGATGTACCAAAACTGAACGAAGTCACATCAATAAACCAAATTACGTATTTTTTTTGAAATGCAGCGCACTAATCACAGGCAAAACCGACAATAATAAATGAACGTAAATACTGCACAATTAACGTAATGTACCTGTAACCAAGGGCACAAAATTAACTGCCTCTATAATACGAGTTATAAATTTTTCGCTATCACCATCACGCATAATTAAATTGAGGTGCTGCTTCTTACCACCGAGCGGAATCACTAAAACACCAGATGGCGCTAATTGTTTCAATAGTTCTTCAGGTACAGCATGTGGAGCAGCAGTACTTAAAATGCCATCGTAAGGGCCCATGTCAGGCCAACCAAAACCACCATCAGCGTGACGCAATTGCACATTACGTAACCCCAATTGGCGCAATCGTTCGCGAGCTTTGTCTTGTAGCGGCTTGATGCGCTCAACGCTATAAACCTGGGGCACTAATTGCGCAAGAATAGTCGTCTGATAACCCGACCCCGTTCCGACTTCTAAAACTTTTTCTAACTTTCCTGCAGCTCCCAGTAAAAGCTCCGTCATGCGCGCAACTATGTAAGGCTGAGAAAGTGTTTGGCCGTGGCCTATAGGTAAAGCAGTATCTTCATAGGCACGATGCGATAGTGCTTCATCCAAAAAAATGTGACGTGGCGTATCACGCATAACGTCCAACACTCGCATATTGGTGACACCTTGCTCAACCAAACGCTGAATTAAACGATCGCGTGTTCGCGCGGAAGTCATGCCAACACCTTGCAACATTAAGTCCGTCACTTTCAGCCTTCCTCGTAATTAACTATCTAATAAATCGTGCAATAAATTAACTATTTAATAACCATACTAACAGCGGAAAACTGTATAACTATATCACACAGGGCTATCTTCTGTTTTTATCGCTGAGTTCAACACCGCGAGTTCGCGTAATATTGTTGTCGCAAATTCACCACTACCCAATGCAAAACTTAATTCGATATCTTGCTCCAACCAACACCAGGAAGCCGAATCTGGCTTTAGCATCAACGCCCTACGCTCTTGCTGCAATCCGGCGTGTTCAAGTCCGTCACACCACCCTGCCCAATGAGCGATAACAGATTTTTCTAACTCAGCTGCCACTCCAGTCGCGGCAGAACGGCCGCGTCCCCAAAGTGGCGCGCTGGGCAATGTATCCGGCTCACCGTCTAATAACACTTGCCAGTTCCCAGCCAATACACGCGCAGCTAAAACCTGGTTAAAAAGATAAGAACGTGCAGCCGATAAAAAAAGTCCGCGTTTTTGTTTATCGCGAGTACGCTTTCCTTCCACTAACAAGGCGTGTGCCTCGGGCAAATTATTGGCATTGCGACCAAAGCGTTGCTCGCCAAAATAATTGGGGACACCCTGCGCTAATATCTGATCAATTTTTTTTTCGAATGTAGACTTGTTGGTAAGGATTAAATTGCGTAAGCGAATAACAAACTGATTGGACTCATGATCACCACGGCGTAACTTATGTTGATGGCGGCTCACTTGCAGAATTTGAATAGAATCAGAACTCAATGCCAGCCAATGCGGTTCAATATCCACTTTTGGCAAATAAACACTAAACCATTGTGTGGTAACCGCGTGGCGATCTTTGCGGCCACAATAACCAACATCCATCACTAAAACCTGGGCCAGGGCCGCGATTTTTTCAGCAACCCAAGCCGTATTTTCACCGCGTTTACTCACTTGTAAATAAACATGCTCTCCTTCGCCACAAGGTTCAAAACCCAAATGTTCATAGACCTGAAAATCTTCGGGCTCGACACGAAAGTCAGCAGTTGCATCGGGTCGCCCATAGGCATAAGGAAAATCTAATGAAAATGTAGGTGACATAAATTCCAATTTTATTGATAGAAAAAGAACGACGATACTTCATAGAGTGTTGGAAAAATTTAAACAGCTTTCAATAAAACAACAGCATAGGCCGCAATCCCTTCTTCACGTCCCGTAAAGCCTAAACGCTCCGTGGTGGTTGCTTTTACATTGATTTGATCGAGAGGACTTTGTAAGTCTGCAGCAATATTTTCAACCATGTAGGGAATATACGTTGCCATCCGCGGTGCTTGCGCAACAATCGTCATATCGGCATTTTCTAATACCCAACCTTTGGTTTTGACTTTGCTGTACACCATACGCAACAGCGAACGACTGTCAACATTGCGATATTGCATGTCAGTATCCGGAAAATGTTTGCCTATATCACCTAGCGCAGCAGCTCCCAAAAGAGCGTCGCAGAGCGCATGCAATAAAACATCACCATCAGAGTGCGCAATCAAACCACGCGAGTGTGGAATTACCGCGCCACCAATCACAATTTTATCGCCATCACCAAACGCATGAACATCATAACCATGGCCAATTCTCATGAATTATTCTCCTGTGTCTGCATATGTTTTTCTTGTTGTTGCAAAATAAAAGTAGCTACCAGAAAATCATCCGGGCGAGTGATTTTAATATTATCACTGCGCCCTTCCACTACCTTGGGTGAATAACCACAAAGTTCTAACGCCGAAGCTTCATCAGTAATATTTTCATGACGTGCAATGGTCTGCGACAAGCAATCGCGCAATAATTTATAACGAAATAACTGTGGCGTTTGTGCTTGCCATAATGAACGACGATCAAGCGTTTTTGAAATTGATAGATGCATATCAATATGATTGAGAGTAACTTGCTTAAGAGTATCGCTCACGGGTAACGCTAAAATTCCACCAACTGTATCTTCATGCAATGTCGCACACAAGGTTTCGATATTAGTAAGAGTAACGCAAGGGCGCGCTGCATCATGAACCAACACCCAATCCTGGGGCTGGATTTTTTCCTGTAAATAATTAAGGCCATTCAACACTGAATTAGCTCGCTCAGCACCACCCTCAACAGCATGAATTAAAGGATGTTTACTAATCGCTAAATTTTTCCAGTGTGTATCTGCTTTTGATACTACGACTACAATACCTGCGAGAAACGAAAATTTAAGTAGCCGTTCAAGGGTATGCTCAATAACTGTTTTTGTACCCAGGATTAAATATTGTTTCGGAATTTCCGAACTCATGCGCGAGCCAATGCCAGCGGCAGGAACAACGATCCAATAAGGTGACTTTGATATTGGCGGCGTTTGTTTCTGCATAATAGCCTGCACTTTTTTAATAATTATTTTTGCTCTGCTTTCTTTTTGGCGGGAATCATAAAAAATGTTTCATCTTTTTTAATCATGCCTATGTCGTTGCGTGCGCGCTCCTCTACACTATCCGCACCGCCTTTCAAATCTTCCACTTCAACTTCTAAAATGCGATTGCGCTCACGCATACGATCATTTTCAGCTTGTTGCTGCATAATGTCCCGCTCTAATTTTGTCGATTGGGAAAAGCTTCCTTCGCCGCGCCATAAGCGATATTGAAGTGCAATTAACAGTATCAGCAAAACCGCTAGTAACCATCTCATATCAGTATTTATTAAATAATTGAAATTTAAAAAATAGGGGCCGACAAAGCGGCCCTTATTACTCATATCAAAGCAAAAAAATTAAGCTTTAAATTCAGCGCGGCCTTTGTAAGGTGCAGCTGCGCCTAATTCAGCTTCAATGCGCAACAAACGGTTATATTTAGAAACGCGATCTGAACGACACAATGAGCCGGTTTTAATTTGACCAGCAGCGGTAGCAACAGCAAGATCAGCAATAGTGGTATCTTCAGTTTCACCAGAGCGGTGAGAAATTACTGCAGTGTAACCCGCTGCTTGTGCCATTTTAATCGCATCTAAAGTTTCAGACAAAGAACCGATTTGATTGAATTTAATCAGAATAGAGTTAGCGATTTTTTTGTCGATGCCTTCTTTCAAAATTTTGGTGTTGGTAACAAACAAATCATCACCGACTAGTTGAATTTTATGACCAATTTTTGTAGTCAAATCCGCCCAGCCAGCCCAGTCACTCTCATCCTTACCATCTTCAATTGAGATGATAGGATATTTAGCAGCCAAGCCAGCTAAGTAATCAGAAAACTCATTTGAGGTAAACACTTTACCTTCGCCTGCTAAATCGTATTTTCCATCTTTGTAAAATTCAGTTGCTGCACAATCTAGGGCAAGCGTAACGTTGTCACCTAGTTTATAACCCGCTTTTTCTACCGCAACAGAAATTATTTTCAAAGCATCTTCGTTGGATGGTAAGTTAGGTGCAAAACCACCTTCATCACCTACCGCAGTACTTAAACCTTTTTCGTGCAGAATTTTTTTCAATGTGTGGAATATTTCAGCGCCCATACGCAAGGCTTCAGCAAATGTTTTAGCGCCAACAGGCTGAACCATAAATTCCTGGATATCAACATTATTGTCAGCATGCTCACCACCGTTGATGATGTTCATCATAGGTACTGGCATTGAATATTTACCGGGAGTACCGTTCAAATCAGCAATGTGCGCATAGAGGGGAACTTTTTTCGCAATTGCAGCTGCTTTTGCTGCTGACAAAGACACTGCAAGAATTGCGTTAGCACCAAGTACCGCTTTGTTATCAGTGCCATCAGCTTTGATCATGGCATTATCAAGCGCACGTTGATCAAGCGCATCCATTCCTAGCAATAAACTTTTGATAGTCGTATTAATATTGTTAACTGCCTTTAAAACACCTTTACCCATGTAACGTGTTTTATCGCCATCACGCAATTCCAAAGCTTCGCGTGAACCGGTAGAGGCACCCGATGGTGCACAAGAAGAACCTACAGCACCACAAGCCAAAATAACTTCTGCCATAACAGTTGGATTGCCGCGGCTATCCAATACTTCAAAAGCTTTAATATCAACGATCTTAGTCATACAACTTCTCCAAAAAAATTTAAAAATGTAATTACTATTTAGTTAATGTTCAATTTAGGTAATGTTCAATGCGGAAAAATTTTTTACCACATCATCAATGGCTTTCATTTGTAATAAAAAGGGTTCTAATTTATCGAGTGGTAGGGCGCTGGGGCCATCGCATTTGGCATTATCGGGATCGGGATGGGCCTCTAAAAATAATCCAGCCAAACCAACCGCCATACCTGCACGCGCCAATTCAGCCACTTGATGGCGGCGGCCGCTGGAAGCGCTGCCCATAGGGTCGCGGCACTGTAATGAATGAGTCACATCAAAAATGACGGGGGCATTGCCACTCACTTCGCGCATAGTGCGGAAGCCGAGCATATCTACCACTAAATTATCGTAGCCAAAATTGCTGCCGCGATCACAGAGAATAATTTTATCGTTGCCACATTCGTGAAATTTTTCCACGATATTTTTCATTTGTCCGGGACTGAGGAATTGTGGTTTTTTAATATTGATTACCGCACCAGTTGCCGCCATAGCAACAACTAAATCAGTTTGCCGCGCAAGGAACGCCGGCAACTGAATCACGTCACATATTTCAGCAACGGGTTTGCATTGATAAATTTCGTGCACATCGGTGATGACTGGAATATTAAAGGTTTGTTTAATTTCCTGAAAAATTTTCAAACCTTCTTCCATGCCAGGGCCACGGTAAGAATGAATGGATGAACGATTAGCCTTATCAAACGAAGCCTTGAATACATAAGGTATGCCGAGTTTTTGCGTAACTTTTACATAGGCTTCCGCAGATTTCATTGCCATATCACGCGATTCAAGTACATTAATTCCACCGAATAAAACAAACGGCAGAGAATTACTTGTTTTTAGATTACCAATATTTACAATTCTTTCAGTCACAATATATCTCTTAATAATTTCATGTAGGAACCTTGCTTGCTGCGTCCACTCACCTATGCATACATATCTATGCGCACTCATCTATAAAAGCAGGACGCAGAAAACAGCGCCCCCTACAAATTATTTTTTATTACCCTGCTATTTTTTATTAGCGAGCGCAGCAGAAACAAAGGCAGTAAATAATGGATGACCATCGCGCGGAGTGGAGGTGAATTCCGGATGGAACTGACAGGCAACAAACCAAGGGTGATTTTCTAACTCAACCACTTCTACCAAGGTATCGTCTGCTGACCAGCCACCAATTTTTAAACCCGCTTTTTGCAATTGATCAACATAATTATTGTTAACTTCGTACCTGTGGCGATGGCGCTCAACAATAACATCTGCGCCATAAATTTCGCGCGCTTTTGAATCACTCACTAAGCGACATTCCTGTGCGCCCAAGCGCATAGTGCCACCGAGGTCAGACGACTCATCGCGCTTTTCTACCACACCTTCAGAACTAATCCATTCCGAAATCAAACCAATGACTGGATGCGGAGTATTTTTGTCAAACTCCGTGGAATTCGCACCTTTCAAACCCAGAACATTACGTGCAAATTCAATCACTACAGATTGCATGCCTAAACAAATGCCAAGATATGGCACTTTATTTTCACGGGCGTATTGCACCGCCATTAATTTACCTTCAACACCACGCTCACCGAAACCACCGGGAACTAAAATAGCATCCGAGCCTTTAAGAATATCAATGCCTTCTTTTTCTACACGTTCGGCATCAATATAATTCATATTCACTTTGGTGTGAGTGTGAATGCCTGCGTGGGTGATTGCTTCAATTAACGACTTATAAGCATCGAGTAAATCCATATATTTGCCTACCATGGAAATGGTAATGGAATATTTTGGATTTAATTTTCTTTGCACTACGTTATCCCATTCACTCAGGTCAGCTTCATGGCATTGCAAACCTAATAGCTCGACAACGATTTGATCCAAACCATAACTTTGTAACAAGCGCGGAATTGAGTAAATAGTTTCTGCATCTGGCAATGGCACAACGGCGCGTTCGGCAACGTTAGTAAACAACGAAATTTTGCGACGTGATTCTTCATCAACTAATCGCTCAGAGCGACACAATAAAATATCCGGTTGCAAACCAATAGAGCGCAATTCTTTTACCGAATGTTGTGTCGGCTTTGTCTTAGTTTCACCGGCTGTTGCAATATAGGGCACGAGGGTGAGATGAATTAACAAAGCACGTGAACCCATTTCTACTTTGAGCTGACGCACAGCTTCTAAAAAAGGTTGCGATTCAATATCGCCAACAGTGCCGCCAATCTCTACCAGTGCCACATCCACATCGCGGCCACCTTCAAGAATACGACGTTTAATTTCGTCGGTAATATGCGGAATAACTTGTACAGTACCGCCCAGATAATCACCGCGGCGCTCTTTGCGTAAAACAGTTTCATACACGCGGCCGGTGGTAAAGTTATTGCGACGCGTCATTTTTGTGCGAATAAAACGCTCGTAATGACCTAAATCCAAATCTGTTTCAGCGCCATCTTCGGTCACAAAAACTTCGCCGTGTTGGAACGGGCTCATAGTGCCAGGATCGACATTAATGTAAGGGTCAAGTTTCATGATGGTCACTTTCAGACCACGGGATTCAAGGATAGCGGCGAGTGATGCAGACGCAATGCCTTTGCCCAAAGAGGAAACAACACCGCCAGTTACGAATATATATCGTGTCATTGAGAACCTTAATTACTTTAATAAAGAGTTACTTTTAAATAAGAACTTGATAATTGAAAGCTGCGATAACGCGATTAATTAAATGAAGCGATGTGAGATAAACAACCGAAATAGCACTCTGAAGGAGGCAATGGATTTATCTAATAGGACGGGGCGCTAGGGTAACAGAAAGCCCCCTATCGGCTCAATAAAAAGCTGGATAATCCGGTAAGTCATTTAGCTTTTCGTTCGTATTTCAAACTATAGCCACTTTCTTCCGCGGTATAACCTTCACAAATCCACAAATCGCTGACCGCCACCAAATCATCATTGCTATAAATAAGCGGCAAGGATTCGCGCAGCCAGGGGGCTACCCCATAGTCCTGCAATAGATGTTTCAACGTTTGCGAGTGGGCCCTGCCAGCGGGGCGACAACGTTCGCCCCCGCGCCGGAAGCGGATATGCAGATTAGGCAAATCCTGTTTTAACAAAGGTTTATCAACTAGCTTACTCACAATAAATTGCAGCTCGCCACTCGCCGGCAAATCCACCATTGGTAATGCGTATACTCGCCCGCGATAAACTCGTAGCGACACATCGCCCCAACTCACCTGCGTTTTGGCATCTTGCCTGCCGGAAATAATTTGGGTTTCGATTTGCGCTAAATGTTGCTGTTCTGGGATAGCCAAGCCCTGCCCGCGCAGCCAGGCTCTCAGGAAATTCTGATGACGTGCAGTTGACAAACCTATCAGCCAGGCGAGAGTAATACTAGTACCAATGAATTCTTCCCGGAAATCAGCCAATTGCAAATCCTGCCCTGCCAGCTCTTCTATTAAGGCCTCGTTAGCCGCGCAGAGCTCAGCCGTTTGCTGCCATTTTTGCGCAAATACTGGCCAACGCTGACGCAATAAAGGCATCACTTGATTGCGAAGATAATTGCGGTCGTAATGATCATCGCTATTACTTTCGTCGTTCACCCAGCTAAGTTCATGGCAATGAGCGTAAGCTTCCAGCTCGGCACGGGTAAACGTTAACAATGGACGATATAAAATACCCTGCCCTAGCAAACGCGACTGCGCCATGGCAGCCAAGCCACGCGGGCCGGCACCACGCATTAAACGCAGCAAAAGAGTTTCGGTTTGATCATCCGCATGATGCGCAGTTACCAAATAGTCACCCTGCATGAGATGCTGCTCAAATACCGAATAACGCGCTTTACGCGCTGCGTCCTCTATGCCACGTCCCGTATTTTCAACGCTTACTTTAACAGCTGTAAAAGGTATACCTAGGCGCATACAAATATCGGCACAATGCTGCTGCCAAGTATTTGCATTCGGGGATATTTGATGATTAACATGCAACGCATGGAGTTGAACAGGCAACTTTAAAGCTGCTAAAGCATGCACTAACACGCAGGAATCTAAACCACCAGACAACGCGATCCACCAGGTTATATCCCCAGTAGCCGGTGGTAAAAAATGTTGGAGAGTGGCCGAGCTAAAATTCATAGAATAGTTGCACTTAAAAATATCACGATTGAAAGCATCCCCCATTTAAACGGATATTGACCTAAATAAAAACTACGGAATGCTATTGCGCAAAAAATTGTTACAAAACTACTGCAATAAAGTCACAATATAGCCATTAATAACGGCTACAAACTTATGTAAATAATCCACCGCATCAACAATGGGTTATTCATTTCACTAAACTAGTTTCCTGTTTTATAAACTATCTCTCTTTTCTAAAAGGTACATTATGAGTCGCTGGCGTCCACCAAGCCCTAAGGGTTCAACTTACATTACCGCTGCCGGCGCAAAACGTTTAACTGATGAATTGAAGCAACTTTGGAAAGTTGAGCGCCCGCAAGTTACACAAGTAGTGCATGAAGCGGCGAAAAATGGTGACCGCAGTGAAAATGGAGATTATATCTATGGTAAAAGGCGCCTACGTGAAATAGATTCGCGTGTACGTTTTTTAAGTAAACGTTTAGAAGTATTAACAGTAGTGGATAAATTACCCGACGATAAAAGCAAAATATTTTTTGGTGCATGGGTCACGCTAGAAGATGATAATAGCAACAAACAAACATACCAAATTGTAGGCCCCGATGAATATGATGTTGGCCAACAAAAACTCAGCATGGACTCACCCCTAGCACGCGCCATGATGGGTAAACGACTAGAAGATGAAATTGTTTTAAAAAAACCGGAAGGTGAAGAGCTGTATTACATCATCAGGATTGAATACAAACCTTATGATGAAGTTTGATTTTCTAAGTATCAGGGAATTCTCGTTTACCTTACCCCTTTCTCCCAATGTGCTTTTATACTCACACCAAAGGCACCATCATTGTGTGCCCGCTTGATTAAAAAAGTTTTATCCAAAGCACCATTTTCAAGTTCAGCTAAATCAATTTGTAGAGATTTCTTCAAGGGCTCAGTTTGCTGATTAATGGCAATAATTTTAGGTAAGTGGCGATATTTTTTATTGGTTTCTAAGACAATCCCAACAATACCGTTCACTAACTCCACCAAGGTTCCCGGCGGGTAAAGACCAATACATTTAATAAACTCTAAGGATAGGCGCTCATCAAAATGTGTACCGCGGTCCTTAAAAATAATTTTTAGTGCCTCAGTGGAGGGCTTACTTTCTGAATAACAACGATCTGCCGTCATGGCGTCATAGGCATCCACCAATGCAATAATGCGCGCAAACTCTGAAATGCCACTAGAAGTTAATTGACGAGGATAGCCGCTGCCATCCATTTTCTCATGATGGCTATAGGCAACATCAATAGTGCTATTAGGTATTCCGGGTGAAGCCATTAACAAATTGCGCCCGTGGATGGTATGCGCCTTAATCATATTAAATTCTTTTTCAGTCAGCGCTGCAGGCTTATTGAGAACTTCGAGTGGTATACGCATTTTAC
>JANYIO010000075.1 GCA_025362015.1 Gammaproteobacteria bacterium
TCGGATGCGGATAATGTCCGGGTTTCAGTAATGCTTAACAATGAAATTTTATTGGGCTCGGGGGCTATCGCTAAAACTAAAAATTGGCAAACGCAAGAGTTAGTGAAATTGCCATTATTAGAGGGTACTAATACCTTGCGAATTAAGACGCTGACGGGTGGGTACAGTTTGGCATCGTTGGTATTTGAACGTCCCCATATGCATTAGGATTGCCATTATTGTTTTCAGGCTATAGCGCGGTCAGATTGGTTGTTTTGACCGAGCTTTTAATCGAGCTTTTTATAGAGCTATAGCCTGAAAATATGGTCCCGCTACTTTCTTATGTCAAATTTAGACAATAAAAATTCTACTTCCCTTGCAGTAGACACTTGGGTTGCTACACTCAAACAGAATAAAATTAATCAATTGGCACCCTTATTACTACACAACACCTGCCACTTGAACGATGTCCATGGGAAAAGCTATGACGCAATGTTTTTTGGGGGAATGGAATAAGTATAAAAATCCGCTACGGCAGCTTGCCTCAGTATTGACTATTGCTATCTGCACTCTAACAACCAGTGTATGTATTGCGGTTGAGCAGCCTGGCAACATGTTCGCAGAACCGCTTCCGCAACGTATTAATTTTCAACATCTGCTCGAAAACAAAGATATTGCCTTGGGCGAGGTTCAGGCCTTTCTTCAAGACAGCCAGGGGTTTATGTGGATTGGCGGCGCCGGCGGGCTGATTCGCTACGATGGCTATGAGTTTAAATTTATACTCCAAACCATTCAAAAAGCAGGCGCGCCAGAAAAAAAGCCGGTCAAAATGGTCAACCATATTTATGAGGATAAGGAGCATATTTTATGGGTGTCAACGCGCACTGGTTTATTGCGTTACGACCCACGCAAAGAGCTGCTCACGCCGACTCCTGATGACACTAGTGCATCGCTGACAATAAGCACCACCAATATTTGGCAGGCCATGGAACTTCCAAGTGGCGAACTGCTTGTTTCATCCGCCAAGGGGCTTTTTGTACTTGATAAAAAAACGAGTGGTTACTCGGTCATTGCCCCGGATAATTCAAAAAAAGATTGGTTGAAAGACAAACTTATTAAAGTATCTTATATCGACAAAACGGGCACGCTTTGGTTGGGTACAGGCGCTGGTCTAGAACAATTTAATTGGGCAGGCAAAAAATTTACTCTGTTTAAGCCCTATGCAGAAAGACCAGATTTGCTGGAAGCTAATGCGGTCAATGATATTGTTTCTGATCAAGACGGCAAGCTATGGTTGGGTACTACTGATGGCTTGGTGTACTTTGATCCGGCTACACAAAAATCCATTCGTTATGTTAATGATCCTGCAGATCCCCATAGTTTCGGCGGTAAGGAAGTTGCGAAACTCCTTATTGATTCCCTCGGTGCGCTGTGGGTTGTCAGTGATGGTGGTGGCGTCGCGGTATTTGAGCGCACTGAACAATTCCCACAAGGCCATTTCACCAATCACAAGTATGAAGCGGGGCGTGTGGGCTCCATTAGCTCAAATCAAGTGCGCACAGTGTACCAGGATCGCACTGGTGATATTTGGGTAGGCAATTACCCATCAGGCATTAACTATTTTGACCGATCGAGCGCGGCTATCACTTCCTATGCTCACGATCCATCCGATTCTAAAAGTTTATCGCATAGCGCAATTTTAGATGTTCGTGAGGATGCTAAAGGCAATCTTTGGTTGGGTACAGATGGTGGCGGGTTAAATTATTTTAACCGTGAAACAAATGAATTTACCAGCTACAAGAAGGATCCCGCGAACAATAAAAGTATTGGTGGTAATGCTGTGCTCGGCACCTTTGTAGATACAGATGGCTCTGTATGGGCCGGCACCTGGGGTGGTGGTATATCGATACTTAACCCCGTAACAGGCGAGTTTTATCGCATGCCGTTTGATGCTGCACGCGAAAAGAAGGCAAGCGTTACCACATCTACGCGTCTTAACAATTCTACCGTTTGGTCAATTAAGGAAGATCGCCAAAAAAATATCTGGATTGCCACCCATGCTGGCGGGCTTAGTAAATACGATAGAAAAACCGAAATATACACTCATTATGTATCGATGGATGATGATCCAACCTCTATCACTAACGGTATTATATGGGACACCTTTGAAGACTCAAAAGGCAACTTTTGGGTCGGTGGTGCTACCGGTTTAGATTTAATGGATAGAAATGCGGAAAAGTTTACGCACTTTAAAACAGATCCAAAAGATCCCAATAGCTTAAGTAATCCTTCCGCAACTTACATATTCGAAGATAGCAAACAGAGGTTATGGGTTGGCACCGAAGGTGGTCTTGATTTATTAAATCCCGATGGAAAAACATTTACTATTTACAACAAATCGAGCGGTTTTAATGATGATAACATTCGAAAAATTATGGAAGATACCTCGGGTCAATTGTGGATAGCAACCAATAATGGCGTCTCTGTTTTTGACCCGGAAGCCAAAAAAGTTAAAAATTATAATCGCGATAGTGGTCGTTTGATGGGTGGTTTTCACACCGACTCTGGTGTGATTAGCAGTAAGGGTGAAATTATTTTTGGCGGTGTCGAAGGTCTACGTATTTTTGATTCCAAAAAACTGAAAGAAAACACAGTCGTTCCCCCAGTTGCTTTTACGGGCCTCAAAATATTTGCCGATGCTGTCAATGTTGGCGATGCGGATGGGCTGTTGTCGCAATCGTTGAATCACACGCAGACTATTGTTCTGGATTATAAGAAATCCATGTTCCAGTTTGGTTTTGCGGCGCTTAATTTTCGCGATTCAAACAAAAATAATTATGCCTACATATTGGAAGGGTTTGATAAAAACTGGCTACAAGTTGGCGATCAGCGCTCTGCCAAATACACCAACCTCAATTCCGGCACCTATGTATTTCGCGTGAAGGGTAGCAATAACGATGGTGTCTGGAATGAAACAGGTGCCTCGATCACTATCGTTCAGTTGCCGCCGCCGTGG
>JANYIO010000091.1 GCA_025362015.1 Gammaproteobacteria bacterium
CTTTGGCTTTTACACTACACAGTGGTAAATTCGATACTAGTGATTTAAATCTGTTAGAAGGTGTTACTGCCTATTGCGATTTTAAATGGAATGTTCTTGAGGGTGCGTATACATCAAAAAATGGTTTATGGACAGAAGTACAAATTCGATTAGAAGATATCACTGATCCAGAACAAAAACCTCGATGGCTAGTCGTTTCAATCAAAAGAAACATTGATCCAAAACTCACTACATTCGAAATTGCAAAAGTACGATCACAAATATCTAAAAGATACGAACAATTCAATTTTACACACGAAGGGACTTTTGTAGTTAACAATTCTGAAGCAGCGGCTTTAGTTTCTTTTAGCGATTCTCTAAATGATATATCTTACACATTATCAAAAACTTTTGACGCTGAAAAACAAGACTACGTATTGTCAGGAAAATGCAAACGAGATCTGCCTCTGTAAATAATATATTTTTTTTGCTTCTTCTATGTTGTTGTAATTTTCATGATCGCACAATTTTTTTCAATACATCGAAGAAGCTTTCTGCTGCAGAATTATCTTTTCCAGACAGATTTTAGAAGCCGCTCTTCACCATAAATTAACATACGTATGAATTCCAATGTATTCCAACTAAAACTAGAAACCTCTTCTGGATAGTACTAAATCTACATACACTCGTTTAGCGTGATGGCCAGTGCCAAGGCGTCGTGATCAGCCCGGTGTTGAATAAGATCGTACTGCTTAAACGTGTTTTTTAACTGCGGTTTAAACGCGTTTTGATGCATGGGTGCCAATAAACTCCTCACATCCTTAATTTCAACATCCAACTTGCCTAGACGACTCAGCCAGAGTTTTTCGCAGTCCGGATTATCCGAGTAAATAATTTTTTCTTCTGCAAGTATCAGGCTTAGTTCTTTAAATACCTGGCGTGGCGAAATGCCATTTTTTTCAATAAAAAAACGTGACAATCCATGAATCGCCTGGCTTTGAGTATCCCAATCAATCCAATCACTCTCGGGTTTTATAAGCCAATAATGAATTCGACCATGCACCACAAGTCCCGCCGAAATGGGGTAACTACAGTCGCTCAATGAGCTGGCTTCAAAATCCAAAATGGGTGGCACATCGGTAAGATATTTTTTGTACATAAATTTTAAGATCTTCCTTATTCATGATTCATTCTCATAACCGAATCTTACTTGTTCGGGAACCGCCTTATCAAGGGTAAATAGCGGATTCTCATGTGAGCATTCTCTTACACGCTGACGTTACCCACACACTCTATTAAACAATTAAATTAAGCTAATTAGCTGCTACCCCCTAATCTATCCACCACCATTCCGGTAATAATTTCTTGATCTCACTTTGCTGAAATCGCTCATCCAATAACCACAAATAACCTGTGTCGGTTTTGCTGCGTATCACCCTGCCAGCAGCTTGAATAACTTTTTGAATCCCCGGATAAAGATAAGTGAATTCATATCCCTGTTTAAATGTTGTTTGCATGATATGGCGAATGTGTTCGTTCACAAGGTTTACTTGCGGCAAGCCCAGCGTAGCAATGAAAACACCTTTGAGAGTGTCACCCATTAGATCGATCCCTTCGCTAAACGCGCCACCTAATACCGCCAAGCCTAATAGATTATTGTGTAGGGAAAACTGTTCAATAAATTTTTCCCGATCTTCTTCACTCATACGTTTTGATTGCGTAATAATGTTGATATTGCTTTCCTCAAGTTTTATATAAAGTTGCTGTTCAACCTGTTGTAAAAATTCGTAACTGGAAAAGAACACTATAGCGTTACCTGGTTCACTGATAATTTGTGCTTGAATAATGTGGCAGATAGGATCGATTGCGGTTGGTCTGTCTTTATAACGAGTGGATAGATTTCCGGCCAGATTGATTTTGAGCTGTTCGCGGTTAAATGGCGACGATACTTTAATGTGAATTGTATCTTCCGGCAATCCTAATAGTGTTTGGTAATAGTAAGCAGGTTGCAGAGTTGCTGAAAAGAAACATGCGCAGTGTGCATGTTTGAGGCGCTCTGCCAGTAATTGTGCTGGAATGAGATTTCGCAGTGTTAATACTTCTGCTTTTGTATTGATATGTTGCATGTCGATGCAAAAATCATCATTGAGTGTTTCAATCACTTTTTGATAATTCAGTGCTGCAAAGAAAAACTCATGAACACTTGTCTTCTGTATTGGGTGTTCGGGATTTTTTTGCAATAATTCTATATATTGATTAGTAAATTCCGTTAATGCGAGTGTGAATTTTTCTGGCAGTGACGGCACGAGTGCAAGCTTGGTATTATTGTCCGGTAAATTTTTTAAGAGTATTAGCCAGTGTTTGTTAATGCGCTCCAGGGATTTTTGGATTGGCTCAGGTGCATATTTTTTTGCACTGCGCAATAAGCCACGATTTAATTCTGCAGAATACATTTGTCGACCACGGTCAATCAGGTTGTGACTTTCGTCAACTAATAAATACGGCCTCCAATTAAATTCTTTGGTGAGTCCCAGCAGCAATGGTGTGCCGTCAAAATAATAATTCACATCCGCAATGACAATATCTACCCAGCGGCTCATTTCCATGCTGAGGTAAAAGGGGCATATTTGAAATTCTTGCGCTAGTTGAGTGAGTCGTTGTTTGTTTAATATTGGGTATTCATAGGCGGCCTGACGTGCAGTTTTCAATTTGGTATAGAAATCAAATGCGTAAGGACAGGAATCCCCCGTGCAGCGTTTATCGGGTTCTAAACAAGCTTTTTCCTGCGCAGTGAGTTCCAGTGTTCGTAGCGGGGTCGACGTTGCGTCGCTTGCAATGAGCGCCACATTTTCCAGTGCTAATTGTTTACCCGTAGTTTTTGCGGTGAGATAAAAAATCTTGTCGACCTTGGTATGTGCTATTGCCTTAATCGCAGGAAATAATCCGGCCAGAGTTTTACCGGTTCCTGTGGGTGCTTCTGCTAACACCACTCTTCCGGTAGCAGCAGCTTTATATACTGCTTCGGCCATGTGCCGTTGTGATGGGTGCATGGCAACGTGAGGGAATTGTAATTGCTCGATCCATGAATCCCGTTGTGTCAAACGTTGATTGATCTGTGTTTGCCAATGGCAATATTTTTTAACCAGACTTTCACACTCATCTTTTAATTCCAGCGCCGTGTACGTTTTTTTGAAAGGATATTCTTTTTGATTCCCTAGATTGTAATAAATCAATGCAAGATTGATAACATCACATCCGTTTTTTGTGCAGAACATCCAGCCGTAAAATTTTGCCTGGGCCCAATGTAGTTTTTGATGATTCGCAGGAATTTTTTCAACATCACCGTAAAACGTTTTAATTTCTTCAATGCAATGGTTGTCGGGCGAATAACCGTCGGCGCGACCGCGGATGGTGATACCGCTATAATCAATACTTAAGCTCAGTTACTAACTTCCGCTTAGGGCTGTCTGTCCTAGTTCCATGCATCCTAGCGTACATTTATATGGATAGATTCCCATAATTCCGCTGTAAGGATATTTATACTTGCCAAGCTTGAGGCCTACTTTTAGAAAAAATCACATGCAAATATACCAACATCTACTGTTCTGCCTTTAAAGAAATTTATCCAAATACATCTAAAATATTCTCTTCCGCCTTAATAGCTACGTCAATCATAGACTCTAAATCGATGTCACGCGCAGCATGATGTTCAGCTCTCTTGGCATTTCGAACAACGAATTCAGCTTTGGTAATTAACCAATATATGTCGTCTGCATGCTCTGGAATAGTTGCTATAGCACCAATTTTTCCAGCATCATGCCTATCACCGACATGATGAAATATTTCACAAAAATCAGCCAGCTTCTGATCACATGTAGCTATCCATGTATCTTGTGGTACACCATCCAGTCCATTGACATCTGTTGCGTTAGCACATTGTAAAAAATTTATGTCTGAGGCAGCATTGAATGCTATTTTATAGATATCTTTTGCAGTGATTTTTTTATTTTTAAATAAATCCCATCCTACGGAGTTATTCCTAACTTTCTTAATAATCTTCCAAATATCTGAATTCAATGACTGAGGGTTATGAAAGCAATAACGAGAAATTTCCATTTCCGTCATACACAGTAAATCTAATTTTTC
>JANYIO010000115.1 GCA_025362015.1 Gammaproteobacteria bacterium
AGATTGAACAATTGGCATAAACGCGGACTGACGTATCCCCAATTGTTTTTTGCGCATACTGAAATGTTTTGGACACAGGTCATTTGTCTTGCAAAACTGCTGCGCCGACAACCCGCTTGTCGCCTGCTGCGCAAATAAATCTCGCCATTCTTGTTCGCTGCGTTTTTTCATAAACCCCCCCCGAGAAAAACTGGAGGCGCTACGCTAAGGAAAAAATGTGCGGATTAATAGGGTGTGGTTCGTACTGCGCTTACATTACCAATGCACTCTACCAGTAAAAGCGGCCTTACAATTGTCGGCTTTATTGTTCCAAAGACCTGGGGAAATCCGCGCCATGTTATGGGCTGATATTCATTGGGAGGCAGGGGAGTGGCGCTATTTGGTGACCAAAACACAAACCCCGCACATTGTCCCCCTAGCCAAGCAAGCCCTAGAAATATTGCGTGAGTTAAAACCCTATACCGAACGTAGTGCCTATGTTTTCCCTTCTGCCCGTGGTGCCTCTAGGCCAATGTCTGAAAATGCCGTTAGGGTGGCGCTAAGATCAATGGGTTACACCAATGACGATATGACCGCCCACGGCTTTAGGGCTATGGCGCGCACCATATTAGATGAGGTATTGAATGTTCCCGCTGAATGGATAGAGCACCAATTAGCGCACAAGGTTAAAGATGCTTTGGGTACCGCCTATAACCGCACTGGTTGGCCAGGGAACTATGGCAAGAGCAATAGAGAATATATTCTCGAACTGTTTTACAGAAACGCCCCCTAAAGACAGCGGTATCTATACACAAACATCTACAACAGCTAACTTTTTAGTTGGTGATAACTATGCTGATGGTAACGGCATTGCTTTCTCAACTTATGTCAGATTATTGCAAGGTTACAATATTGACTCCCTGATAAATTCTGCGGACAAGCCAGCTGCACCTTACACACAGTTTGCTGAATTGGCTGAAAATTTAATTCAGTTTCGTAAAGACGATATTATTAATTATTTGACAACGACGGGCGTTAATCACGAAACGGTATTCACAAATGCTACTGGATATACAGAAATTATTCGCAGCGTTTTGAAAGGTTTGAATTTGCCACATGATGACCTTGATAGTTTGGATTCAACGGGGAAAATTGTCTTGACAGGCGGCACGACAATTAATCAAAACTATTCTAGCGGTTCAGATTTAATTATTGGCTTGGGTGATACAAATAATATTTTACAATCCGGCGATGGCAATGATTATATTTATGGCGGCTATGGTAACGACACCCTAAATGGCGATGCTGGTTACGACACACTTTTCGGCGGCATGGGTAGCGACACCCTCGATGGCGGCGCAGGTTCAGACCACCTTTACGGAGGCGACGGCACTTTTGCCATGGCAGACGGAAATGACACGTTAAATGGCGGCGACGGCAACGATATTCTGGAAGGCGGCACCGGCCTCGACACCTACAACTTCACCGGCACTAATTTCGGCCACGATATTATTATCGACAGTGACCACAACGGCACTATCAACATCAACGGCGCAACCCTCACCTTTACACAAAATGCCAAAGACGGCGATGTGTATAAAAATGAAAATTATCAAGCCATAAAAATTAACGAAGGCACCAGCACCACGTTAATTATTTCTTCACTCGCGAATCAAGCGAACAGCATCACGATAAATAATTGGGCGGACAATAGTTTTGGCATCACCTTAACCAATGCCGCCGAGATTACTAACCCCATCAAAAAAGTCATCGGAACGGATAGTGCAAACCGAATGTCTGCCAAGGAATGGGTCGTCGATTTGGTCTCCGATCCTATCATTAGAGCCTCTTTAAACTATGGCCGTACCGACCCGGATTTGATTCCAGAACTGTCTGCGTCTTACGGTTATTTTAGAGCGGTGGCCAGCACCATCACGGGTGGTGGTGGTAATGATTACCTGCTCGGCTCCAAATACGATGACACTATCGATGGCGGCGCAAACGATGACATTCTCGATGGGCAGGGCGGTAAAGACTCGATCAATGGTGGTGATGGCAATGACATCATCACCGGCCTAGCCGACGGCTCAACTTGGCACGGCGGTAAAGACCGGGATGTGCTCATCGCGAATAGCCGCTTTGTGTTAGCCCAAACCGAGAATATCAAGCCCAGTGTTGGGCATCGATTTGAGGGTGAACTGGTAGCACAGGAAGTCAGCGAAAATGAACAGGAATCACAAACCAAAAGCGATTTAGGCTGGCAAGACATTGCCCCCTGGGTAACGCACGATTACAAAGCCTACACCTCAACCGTTGATGGCGCTGAATTACATTCTTTCTCGGCGTGGGTGGGTATTGCTCCGGGCACGCACACCAGCGCGTCAGTGCAGCAAGGCTCTACGGTCACCTTCAACGTGACCGGAAACCCTTTCCCGGCCAACGAAACCACCAGCAGCGGCGTGCTTTATTACGCTCACAAAGGCCTATATAGCAACGATGTTGGTAGTGATCCCTTGGCGCCATGGAGCCTGATTTACACTCACGATGGATTAAGTGTTGATCATAGTGGCAATTTATATACCAGTGCCATCACCCAAACCGCCCACACCGACACACCCACCGCGTTTCTCTATGGCGACGAAGGTGATGACCTGTTAGTGGGTTCCGACAACAAAGACGAACTCTACGGCGGCGATGACAACGACACCTTGTTTGGCAATGGCGGCGATGACCTTCTCGATGGCGGCAAGGGCGAAGATGTGTTCGTGGGCGGTTTGGGCAACGACATATTGATTGGTGGTCAGGGCGTCGATAGGCTCGTAGGCGATGAGGTGGGCGGCATCGGCAATGATCAGCTGTACGGCGGCGATGACAATGACCATCTCGACGGCGGTGCTGGTGATGATTATCTGGACGGTGGCACTGGCGTGGATGAACTCTCCGGCGGCGCAGGCCGTGATTATTTATACGGCGGCAACGACAACGAAAGAGATACGCTGGACGGCGGTGACAATAACGATATTTTAGTCTCCGGCGCCACTCGCGATTTGCTCATGGGCGGTGGTGGCGATGATATTTTTATTCTGGATACGCATCAGGTGCTTACCACTACCAATATTCTCAGCGCAGCTTCTGGCCCC
>JANYIO010000116.1 GCA_025362015.1 Gammaproteobacteria bacterium
AGATTGAACAATTGGCATAAACGCGGACTGACGTATCCCCAATTGTTTTTTGCGCATACTGAAATGTTTTGGACACAGGTCATTTGTCTTGCAAAACTGCTGCGCCGACAACCCGCTTGTCGCCTGCTGCGCAAATAAATCCCGCCACTCTTGTTCATTGCGTTTTTTCATAAAACCTCCTGAGGAAAATTGGAGGCGCTACGCTAATAAAAAATGTGCGGATTAATAGAGTGTAGTTAGTACTGCGCTTACTTTTGTGATAAGCCTTGTGGTAAGCGCAGCACCAACCACAGCCTTGACATAGCAGCGTAGTCAATTTCCTACGAAAAATGCAGATTTTGACGACTTTTCAATACATGCAAGATATTTAAAATAGGCAACGCAAGGCCGTTAACCAAAAACAGGATGTTGCGGTTAGGGTGTTTGGCTTCAGGATGGAGTTTTAAATGTAAAACAGGGATCAGGCATGATGCCGAAGTAATCAGGAAGATTACTAACCCACGCAGGACGGTCGGGGGCTTGCAGGATGCAAGGCCCCTTTTTCTATCTGTATCCCCAAATTCATGACAACAAGATTTCGATTGCGTAAGATTTTTGTATTCCTCAACAAACACAACCCATCATACAACCTAAAGTTCCGGCTCAAAAAAGTTTTCCGCTCAGCCTCGAGAGCTGTGCCGTTAAAACTCAAGATCAGAAAGTCCATCGTAACCAAGTTGATCTTTAATGCGCTTGCGTTCCAAGCGGTCTTCCAGTTTCCGACGCATTTCAAGGGTATACTGGCTGGCTTCTTTGCCGGTCAGTTTAGGCGATACATCATCTTCTACTTCTATGCTCGTATCGTTTATTAAATCCGAATCTTGAGAGTGATCTACAACAACAGACATGTGAATACTCCATTTGAGCGAGAGGTTTGGGTACATTGAGAGCAAGTTTTAGCAATTCAATCGTGCAAAAAATTAAAATGGAACGTGCTCTTAAAATTGACCCGCGCTATTTACCATAGGTTAAATCAAAAAAGAAGAAAAATATCCAAATCCCCCAATTTTCTTTTATAACTAATTCAAATTCATCTGAAAGTATTCATCCAATCCCCCTCTATAATGGTGCAATATTCAGCGAGTTAGAATCAATGGTGGATTTAGAACGAAAGATTTTAGGGTGGCGAGAATGGCTGGCGTTGCCCGACTTAGCCATAAGTCAGATTAAGGCTAAAGTCGATACCGGTGCTAAAACCAGCGCTTTACACGCGTATTATGTACAGCCTTATGAGCGCGATGGGGCGCCATGGGTGCGCTTTGGAATTCATCCCCTGCAATCATCTACCAGTAATAGCATCGAATGTGAGGCTCGGGTTAAAGAAATGCGTTTGGTGACGGACTCTGGTGGCCACGCCGAAATGCGTCCGGTTATTGAAACCACCTTGTTAGTGGGCGGCCAGCGACGGCTAATAGAACTTACGCTTACAGATCGTGAAACTATGCGTTTCAGGATGTTACTCGGTCGCAGCGCGTTAAAGCGGCATTATGTAGTAGATAGCAGTAAGTCATTTATGTTGGGTGGTAATAGGACTTTACCGCCTTTAATTATTAGCTCGTAGATATAAAGTAATCAATTCTTAATCATTTAGCCTTAATTTTTATTAAGTCTTTATTTAGTTAAGCCCTAATGTTTTTATGAGTTCTACACTTTTTATGAAAATAGCTATTTTGTCACGCAACCGTCACTTGTACTCTACTCGACGTTTAGTTGAAGCTTGTATTGCACGTGGTCATGAAGTTCGAGTTATTGATATTCTCAAGTGTTACATGGATATTACATCCGCCAATCCTGCAATTTGGTACATGGGCGAAGAGTTGCTGGGGTTTGATGCTGTAATCCCGCGTATTGGTGCGTCAGTCACCCATTATGGTTTAGCGGTGATTCGACAATTTGAAATGATGGGTGTCTATTGTCTTACTGAATCGGTTGCGCTGGGGCGCTCGCGCGATAAGTTACGTGCATTACAGTTGTTATCCCGTAAAGGTATTGGTCTACCGAAGACCAGCTTTGCATACAATGTTCACAATACTAAAGAGTTAATTACGCTAGTGGGCGGCGCGCCATTGGTACTTAAACTTTGTGAAGGTACACAAGGGCGCGGCATTGTTTTGGCGGAAACCTCCAAGGCTGCCGAAAGCGTCATTGAAGCCTTTCGTGAGTTGCGCGCAGAATTTTTGGTGCAAGAATTTATCAAGGAAGCTAATGGTAGCGATGTGCGCTGTTTCGTCATAGGGGGAAAAATAGTTGCCTCCATGCAACGCACTGCTCAAGAAGGCGAGTTCCGCTCTAACTTGCATCGCGGCGGCAGTGCCAAAATCACCAAGCTAACACCTGCAGAGCGAACTACAGCTATTAAAGCTGCGCAGACTATGGGCTTGCATGTGGCGGGTGTTGACCTGTTGCGTTCCAGCCGTGGGCCATTGGTGATGGAGGTAAATTCGTCGCCAGGTTTGGAAGGAATTGAAGCCACGACTAAAAAAAATATCGCGGATTTGATGGTTGCATTTATCGAAGAAAATGCGCGCCCACACAATAATAAAACCCGTGGTAAGGGTTGAACTGAAGCTTTTGTTGAATGCAATGTGGGTTTTTAAGCGCTCACTTTGCAGTCATCTAGTGGCGCTGGCATTCCATCAAAGCAAAAACGCCCGTTGTGGAAATAACTATCAAACAGCTTGGCTGACATGGGTTTTGCGTAAAGGAATCCTTGTGCTTGATCACACCCTTGCACTCGTAACCATTCGGCTTGGTATTGGGTTTCTACCCCTTCGGCAACTACCCGCAATTTCATACTGTGAGCTAAACCAATAATGGTTTTGGCAATGGTGGCGTCGTTGCTATCATCGTGAATGTCATTGACAAAGCTGCGATCAATTTTTAGTTTTTGAATGGGAAAACGTTGCAAATAAGCAAGTGACGAATAGCCCGTACCAAAATCATCAATTGATAAATAGAGGCCCATTTTATTGAGTTGGTTAAGTTGGTTGATGGTCTCTCCGGCATGTTCCATCGCACAACTTTCAGTAATTTCAAGCTCAAGATGCTCTGGCCCCAATTGGGCTTCGCGTAATATCGTCTCCACTTTACCTGGAAAGTTCTTTTGGCGAAATTGGCGTGGCGAAAGGTTGACCGCGACTTTCCCTACATATTTGCCGGCAACCAACCAACGTTTCTGTTGGCGACAAGCTTCGCGTAATACCCACTCGCCGATGGGAACTATTAAGCCAGTCTCTTCGGCGAGCGGAATAAAGTGTGCTGGGGAAATCAAGCCGCGAACAGGGTGTTGCCAGCGTACCAGCGCTTCTACGCCCATCAAATTACCTGTATATAAATCAATTTGTGGTTGGTAGTGTAGTATTAGTTGCTCTTGTTCCAGAGCGCGGCGTAAATCGTTTTCTAGTAATAAATAATTTACGGCTGTTGCATTCATTCCCTTGGTGTAAAACTGATAATTGTTTTTACCTGCTTCTTTAGCCTTATACATGGCGACGTCGGCATTTTTCAACAGCTCATCAGTATCCATACCGTCATCAGGAAATATACTAATTCCCATGCTTACCGTAGTGCTTATGTCATGACCATTGATGTCAATCGGGCGGGCGAGATTAGTAAGAAGTTTGTTGGCGACTAATACTATATCTTCAATGCTGTGTAAGCATTCGAGTACCACCACGAATTCATCACCACCTAGGCGCGCAACAGTATCCATATCGCGTACACCTTCGCTCAAACGCCCGGCAAAAGCTTTTAACAGCAGATCGCCAGCATCGTGGCCGAGGCTATCGTTAATATTTTTGAAGCGGTCAATATCCAACAAAATAAGCGCAATTTTGCTGTTGCTGCGACGTGACCGTGCTAGGCCATGATAAATGCGGTCGTAAAATAGTGAGCGGTTGGGCAGGGATGTGAGGGAGTCGTGGAATGCCATGTAGTTGAGGCGTGATTGTTGTTCGCGCAGTGCATTTTCAGCTAGCTTGCGTTCTGAAATGTCAGTGCCGATAGTACAAATGCCAAATATTTTATTTTCTTTATTGCGCAACGGAAACTTCATGATCAAGTAGGTATGCATGCTCCCATCTTTATGCATTAAATCCAGTTCTACTTCATAATTTTGCTGATTGGTTTTGGTTGCAATATCAATATCCCACATGGATTGAGCTACATCTTTGGGGTACACATCAAATACATTTTTACCCACAAATCCAGTGTCATCAATGTTGGCCATGAGGTTGAAGTGATCGCTCGCAAGTACAACGTTACCATTCAGGTCTTTTACGGAAATTAATGCGGGAGAGTAGCGTAAAATCGCATTTAAAGAGGTTTCACTTGCCCAAAGCGCTTGCTCTGTTAAATGGAAGCGCTCGGTGATGTGTGTATGATTTAAATCGCTAAATAAATGCTGGATTTTTTTAAATAATGTAACAACATTGTTTTTATTTTGCATAGCTATCCACTGGTTTGATTGTCTAGCAGTAGGTGTGTTTTCTACTGGTGGGATCATTTAATGTTAATTGTAATAACCGCGAGCGGGCTTCAGGCCAAATAGTGGACGGTTACCGTTCAAATAATTATTCTCAACTAAGGGCGCTACCTACGGGTAACCGCGACCTTGTAAACATCTTCCAGCGCCGTAAACCGGCTTGAATCTGCTTTTAGCTTTTGCCTATTGTTTAGTGGAGAGCCGTTGTTGTGGCACACAGCTTTATACTTTTTCCTCATCATAAACAAAAACTGTACCTATGTCTGTAATAAAAAACAGCAGGGCCGCTTATTTTGG
>JANYIO010000196.1 GCA_025362015.1 Gammaproteobacteria bacterium
ATCTGGCATCGTTGTTCGTAGGTCAGTTGCTTGTAAGTTCTCATCTCATATCTCTTGCCGGAGAAAAAGCGACGAGCTTACAGGCAGCTGATCTCTTTTCCTATACGGGTTGAGTTATGCACTTCGCGGTTGAATCCGCCACGATATTATTGTTAAGCGGGGAGTTCAATTCGACAATTTAATATTGATGTCTATGCCAAAGTGGAGCATCGGTTAGTGACGCCCTGTGGCGGGCGTCGATATTGTTTGTGAAGTAAGTGATCTTTATCTTGCCTCTGCATCTGGCTATGAAAAATCACTACATTTGCGTCGCTTTATTATATTAAGCGTTGGTATTTGTATGTGTTAAAAGCGTGGGTTGCGGAATAATAATATGTGGTTTTGGTACCTTCTGTTCTCTTGGTAACTCTTCTACCGCCAGCACCATTCACATAAAATTCTGCGACAGTAACGCTACCGCCTTTTGCGCTACCTGTCTCGGGGTCAGTAGCGTGAGTAGATTTATTCGTAATGCCATTGCCGATAGTTCCGGTTGTCAAAATATGCGCAATAGCCGCAACATCATCAGCTTTAACCTTGTCGCGTTTGATGGGATCTAATGACAGCGCTGAATTGGCACCTGGCCCAGTGCCGCGATAAATAGCCAATTTGCTGGCTTCAGGTTCATTCTCTACATAGTTTTCCAGTTTTTCAATTAATTCAGCATTGGTAAGAAAAGTCGTTGCTCCCGAGCCATTAATTTTCATTAAATAATTTGCATATCCCTTTTTGCACGGAGTGGCGGGGTTCGCTTTTATAGAATGGAAAACTTCCGACAAGGTATATTTTACTCCAGCAATCGTTAGCATAATAATTTTTCCCCTTAATAGTTCTTTCTAGTCGATGCAACAGTGCAACAGTTTTTTGTAAACAATAAATGCGCGGTTGATATTCAGAATTATAGTTGCAGTTAATGTGAAGTCACACAATTACGCGCTATAACAGCGGCAGCATGGATTGATATAAAACAATAATAAATTTTGCTTAGCCGTTTTGTGTAGCTAAAGCTGAAATAATTTTTATGGGTTAATCAACTTAGCCAGCGCGGCTCGCGAAACGCACTTATCAGAAAATCAATCATCAGGCGTACCTTGGATGATAAGTGTTTGCGGCTGGGATATATCGCGTAGATTCCCAATTCGATGGAGCGAAACTGCGGTAGCACCTCGACCAATGCTCCTGAGCGCAGATCATCAGCAACGAGAAAGCTGGGTTGTAGAATTAACCCTTGGTGTTGCAACGCAGCTGCACGGCAAGTATCGCCGTTATTGGTGCGAATACTTGGGTTTGCTTTTACACTTACCCGCCCATTCGGCCCATCGAATGCCCATTCATCTCCTGTATTCCAAAGGCTATAAGATATTAACCGATGATTTGCCAATTCCGATGGATGTATGGGCATACCTGCATTATGTAAATATTCGGGAGATGCGCATAAGACGATTCGCGTGCTCGACAATTTGCGGCTAATGAGAGTTGAACTAGGTAAACGTGAAATGCGAATCGCCATGTCATAACCTTCTTCAACCAAATCCACCTGGCGATCACCTAAAGTGATATCGAGAAATACCTTGGGGTGAGCTATCTGAAACTCTCCCCAGAGTGGAGCCAGATGCATAATGCCAAAGCTCACAGGTGCATTGATCTTAATGACACCTGAGGCTTCCCCAGAGCGGGAACTAATCTCTACTTCTGCAGCATCTATACCTGATAGCAGTTCCTGGCTGCGAAGGTAGAAAATTTCTCCCTCCTGCGTGAGTGACAATTTGCGCGTTGTGCGCTGTAACAGTCGCACATTAAGACGCACTTCCAGATCATTGATATAACGCGAGACGGCCGGCTTTGACATGGCCAAAGCATCTGCAGCACCCACGAAACTACCCGCATCTACCACCGCCACAAAGGTTTGCATTTCCAAGTATTTGTCCATTTGTACCTAATTTAGGAATAATTAATTGTATTTTTCCTAGTTTATCTCTGTGAGTGAAATTATTAAAGTGGTTCTGTAATTACACAGAGCAAAGGGTTCCGGGTTCTTAATTTCAATTCATTTTTAAATTCAACTTATTAGAGGAATAACACCATGAAAATTACCGTGATAGGCGCTGGCAATATGGGTTCTGCATTAGTTAAACAACTGAGCAGGGCAGGACATCTGGTCAGAGTCACAGCCAGAGACATGACTAAGGCTGCCAATTTAGTTAGCCGTTTTCCGGGCGCTCAAGCTGTTACGGCGGCCAATGCGGTGCAGGATGCCGACGTGGTTATAGTCGCAACGGGTTATGCCGACGCTGTTCCAGCATTACAAGCCTTGGGTTCTTTGGCAGGGAAAATTGTGGTCGATATTACCAATCCCTTAACGGCTGACTACATGGGTTTAACGCTTGGCTACAGCACCTCGGCCGCCGAGGAAATTGCCAAAGCAATTCCAGGCGCACTCGTTGTGAAAGCGTTTAACACTGTATTTGCACAAATATTGGATGGCGGTGCAGATTTTGGTAATGGCCAGAAGGTCACCACATTTATCGCCGCCGATAGCGACTTAGCTAAGCAGGCAGTGATTAGCTTGGCAGAGAGCATGGGCTTCTCAACCATTAATGCAGGTTCATTGAAAAATGCGCGCTATCTCGAGCCACTTGCTGGTTTAAATATTTACCTTGGCTATGGCGCTGGTTTGGGCACTAGCATAGCGCCAACCTGGATTCACAAAGCTTAATCACCCAGATAAACGTCACTTATCTTTCTTACGTTTACTAACTTAACATCGAGGATACGAACATGAACATTAAATTTAATCAGTTAGCACTGGCGCTATTGTTTGCAGGCACCAGCTCGTTAGCAGTAGCAGAATCAGCAATGGCTACTGACAAGAGTAAGCATAGCCATTGCAGTCATAGTACTAGCAAAGAAGATTGTGCATTAATTGAAAAGCTTAAACAGCAAGTGGAGGAGGTGGCGAAAATTAAACGCATTGAGCAAGTGAACCTTGCTAATTTTGATGATCTGGATTTCAACGTATTTAGTAGCCAGAAATGGGATCAACTTAATAAGAGTCACGGCAAAGATATTATTGTGCATTGGCCTGATGGTCGTGTGACTCAGGGTATTGACGCACATATCACTGATTTGAAAGCCTTGTTTGCATTCGCACCTGACACACGGATTAAAGAGCATTCAATCCGTATTGCGTCAGCGGAGTGGACCGCGGTTTACGGCCTTATGGAAGGCACTTTCACGCTGCCAATGGCGATTGGTGAGGGTAAAACTATTGCTCCTACTGGTAAGAGCTACAAGATTGGGATGATTACAATTGGGCACTGGACCAAAGAAGGTTTCATGGACGAAGAATGGCTGCAGTGGGACAACCAATTCTTTATGAAGCAACTTGGCTTGGGGCAGTAAGCTATTAGTTTAAAGGGATGCATCATTTCTGATGCATCCCTTTAAATATCTTAATGCATCACGCGAATTGTTTTTATTTAAGCCATGCTAAGCGTTCATGCAGAATGCGTAAGCGTTGCTTTACCGCTTTAGGCAATTTTTTTACCACCAGATCGTAAGAATGATCGATGTGACGAAAAATTTCGCTCATGGGCAAATCGCTGGTTAAATCGATTGTGTTCCAGTGTTTTTTATTCATGTGGTAACCGGGCGTAATTTCGTTAAAAATAGATCGCAATTGCTGGGCCTTTTCCGGGTCGCATTTGAGATTAATGTACTCGCTGCTGGCATCTTTAAAATAAATAGCAAATACTTTCTCCTCTACTTTATAAACATGAATATCCGCACCAAATGGATAATCCAAAACAGCGTTAGGCAATTTTAGCAAATAGTTATGTAGTGGTTTGTTCATATTCATAAGGATAGATCTTGCCGTGAATTAAAATATAAATACAAATAAAAATCTGGAAGCCGCGAGATTTCGATTATTACTGAGACGAGATTACGATTATTGCTAAAAATAGTTTAATTTTACGCTGTTGATCAGTTTTTTACGTTAATTTTCTGCGTCAATTTTTTTGTAACCAGCAATGCGCTTCACTCCTTGTGGGCTTATACTGCAAATAAGAAATCAGGATCGTGCTGATAGTGATTGACATGCCAATCGTTAATCTGACATATTCGTTGGCTCAAAACATAATCCTTGATCCATCTCGAGCAGATTGCTCAGCTTAGTGAGGCAGCATGGCTATTTATCCGGCGGAAAATCTAAAAATATTTATGGCGAAAGTCACAGCTGCCAACTCACATTTTGAGCGAAAAAAAACCAGCTCACTGCGGGTGCTCATTGATCTGCTACTTGATCCTAAAGGTGCAGCTCACACAGTGGGTGCAGTGCTGCGACAAATATCTGTAGCAAAACAAAAAAAATATTGGCAGGCATTATTATATCTGCGGCAAACTTATCCGGCGCTACCCATTATTGCGCTGCAGGGTGGGAGTAACCTGGGTAAGTTGAACGCAGCAAAATTTGAAAAGAACCTAGTGCTTCCAGCATCCTGGAATGAAGATTTCTCCGGTGGCCCAGGCGCTAATAAATTGATGAAGAAAGTCGGTTACGGCGAAGACGCGCCCTATCAATTTCAACGTGAAATTGCGGCTAATTCGAACGCTTTTATAAATAAAACCCTCGAGCAATATATATACGAAAACTCTGCCACTGTCGGCGGTGTTCTGATTCATATGGGAAGTCATGTCGATTCATTAGATTATTTGGTGGGCGGCGTAAGTCACTGCAATCATCTTATTTCGGTGATTGAAGCACTGGCCGTCGCCAATGCACCCCTCTGTATTCTGTTGCAAAATACGGATACCGTTTGTGGCTCACTTCGAGCTGCAGTTGCTAAATGTACCACTACAGTCGTACGGGAAGGAACCGGGCATATGGGCGGAAAGAACGATGCTTTCCAACTATTCGTTCAGAGTAAAACCACTATGATTATGATGGGCTACGACGGTGATGTTTGTGTTGGTGCTAACAGCTTTGGTACTGGCGAGTTAACGGCGGCGGGAAAACTGGTGGTGCCTGTAATCCATCAAGCTAATATTGTCACTTCTCGCGCAGTCTTGGTTACCAATGGCGTGCTTAACAAAGTTGATAAATGGGGAGTGCTTTTAGGTACCTGATTTTTTATGGAAATCGGTTGCAAAAGAGGTGACCGATTTTCATTATTCAATTTTTACGAAACAATTTTTACGATAAAAAATCTGATCCCGCACTGCGCCACTCCAGCTAAAGTGATTGGGCATAATCAAAAAATTTTCGATGCTCTTTGCCCGCACTAAGTGAGTTGATTTTATTCGGGTGTTTAAATTCTTTCCAGTTATCCACCTGTTTACCAATATTTAAGTGAGGAAACTCACCAGCCTCTTCAGCGGTAATGTCTAAAAAATGTAATAGGGTTTTTAAGCTTTCATTGTAGCTGATATCTATTTTTAAAAAATCATTTCTATTCGCGAAATAATTACAGACTTCTTGTTGATGGCTAATGTAACAGGCTTCCAAGTGTTGTTTATTTAACGGATCTGCGGTAGCTAATAACGCAAAGGTTTTGTTAAAACAGCGTTTAAGTACGGGATTTAGGTAACCCGTTTTTTGATCTAATTGGGTTAACATTTTTTTCAGTAACATTTGCATAGAGGGTACCCAGTCTGTCAGGGCTCTATCTAAATAAACAAATTTTGAATCAGGAAATAGTTTGTCCAATTGTTGGTAGTCACAAAAACAGGGGGCATCCGCGATGACATCCGCTAACTCAAAGGCACGTTTTGTATAGGCGGTATGCGCAACCTTAAAGTCGTGTGCGAGAAGGGCGACGCTAATACTGGTGGTTCCGGTTCTCGGTAAACCGATAATAAAAATTTTGTTCATAAGGTGCTAAGTATTTTATGGATAGAAAATTACAAGGGTATCAGCTTTTTCGTTTTTGTAGCCTGCGTGGAGTGTAACTTATTCGCCAGATAAGACATTGGTCAGATGAAATATTGACCAGATAAGGTATTGGAGCGGCGTGAATGGTGGCGTATATTAACTTTGGCTAATGCAAAGTTAATGCTATTTTCAGAAAGTTAAGCTCTATTTTCAGATAAGCCTTTTATTGGCTATACTCCCTTCGCTTACAGAGGATATCTCTGTATATTCGGGCGCCATTCTTAACTCTTACAACAAAGGAACAAATAATGAACCAACCACTAAAACTTTTGCTGTCGTTTATTTTTCTTGCAGCCCTGTCCGCGTCCGGTTACGCAGACAATTTGGCGAAGCTTTCCCTGCAAAATAAAGGGAAAACTATTGCAGTGGTTTCAATTTCTGCGAACAATTACGGAGGTTCACTACAAGGTTGGAACAGTGCAAACACCTCGGAACTAATGGGTGCTCAGCTCAATAAAATGCTTGAGTTGACGGAAACGCTCCTTGCTACTGACTGGACCGTTATCAAAGCTGAAACCTTCGCAACGAAAGATGAATTTCAGTTGCTTGCGGGAGAAAGGCGCGAGGTGGGATTGCCGTTTATCGGAGGGAAAGTAATGCCACTGCTCTCAAAAAATCGCGATCAATTAATTAAGGCTCAAGTCGACAAAGACGTTGCAATAAAACTGGCAGCAATCACGGGTGCTGATTTTATTTTTATAGCCTATTCAGAATGGGCTGTAGCCACCGGCAGGTTTGTGCCCACCAGTAAATCATTGGCAAAAAATGTTGTAAGTATTTATAACGCAAGCGGCAAGCAGGTTTATGCTGATCGTGCCGATACCCAAGGTGATAAAACATTGGGCGGTATGGGCAGCGTAACGGTTAATGCAACTACTATTCAAGAATGGGTTGTCGCTTATGAAAAAGGGCTCCATACTCTTTATGGAATAAAGTAAAAAGTTGCTTTTACTCGCAATGGATTTGCTGATAGTAAAGTTGTTAATTCTGTTTTTGCTTTTTTAACGGAATGATTAGCTAAGAAAAAAGCCTCCTTTGCTCAAAGGAGGCTTTTTTCGCTATCTTACTTTTTATTTGACTTACATTGATTATTAACATACTTGCTTTTCATCGGCTCATCACCATGCTTACCAACTGTACTTGCAAAATATCTACCACTCCAAAACTCCCCGCCCCACACCTGCTTTTTTACATGAGTAACCCGTCGAAATATTTCTCTGGCTGTAAAACTTTTTATCATCGTCACTATTTTAGTTACATTGTAAGTCGGTATCGACTGAACTAAAAAATTAACATGGTCTTTATCCGTTCCCATAACTCACTCCCCTAAAATTTTAACTTACATTCCGCTCATGCTTTGGTTTAAAGCTGTTAATCCGAAAAATCTGCTTGCGCAATTCTGCTTTTATTTAAGGTTTTTCCGCGCCATTTTTTGTCGCCTCGTTGCTTGTAGAGGTTAATTTTTGAAAAAAATAATAGGTTGAATCGCACGCCATTTAATTCGATTAAAGGTCTCGAATATATAGGCCAAAATAGTATTAATTTTATCCAGAAGGTGTTTGCTTTAAATAAAATGATAGATTAAAAATTTTTATATCAATTGGTGTTACTTTTGAGTTGTATCACTACATTTCAAGATACTCACTTTCAATGAGCTACGCGCCATACTCTATCACTTTTAAAATTTCACTTGAAAAACGATGAGCAATCATTAGTATTCAACTCGCTACAATGTAAATTTATCTCGACAAATAAAAATTTAAAAATTAAAAAATGAAAAATATCGTTATGTTAAACGTGATTAATTTTTTGTAGTATGGCTCTTCACACAAATAAATCGCTATAGAATTTTTTAAAAAAAATAAATAGCAACAGGTTTTAGAAAAACAAAATAAGCAGAATAAAACCCTAATGGTGTTAAATAATAGCGTTTACAGTTAGTAGATTTATGGTATGTAGAAGGAAATTTTATTCCGAACGCCAATGCCTGTCGCATCGTTTTGAACGCTCATTGGTTAGTAAAGAAAGGGTTGAAAGGTATCAACTACCTCAACCTATTACTTGGTTGGCTAAGTGAGCATTTTCTTCGCAGTTACTGGTCAATCTGTTCAATAATGTTAAATTAATGGGAGAAGATCCGATGAAATTATTTTTTATAAATATTTGACGACAAAAAATAAATCGAGCGCCGTCAGTGGCAGCGTTAATTTTTACGAAAGTGAGAAAAGACATAGAGCTTTGTTTAAATGTTGGCGCTAAAAATTTCATTATGCACATATTATTTAATCTGGTGGTGAGAACGAAATTAATTTTTATTTCGCATCCACTTTAATTGAAAGCGATTGTTCAACTTAAAGGTAAAAAGTTATGACAATATTTAATATAAATAAAATAATTAGTAAAAGTATCTATTCACTGAGCATAGGCGCGTTGTGTCTGGGCGCTTCTGCAAGCCAGGCATGGGTTTACCCCAATGATGGTGTCATTACCGATAAATGGTTCCAACAAGGTGGGGTATCAGGATGGATGGGTGCGCCTATCGGCTCTACCGCTCGTACTTCCTCGAATACCGGAAATTTTAATGAGTTTCCAGGTAATGGAAGATCTAGTATTTATCACAGAGATGGCGCAGGAGAAGCTTTCTCTATTTATGGTTACATCCGTGGCAAGTATAGGAATTTGGGTAGGGAAAATAGTGTTTTAGGTTACCCTACGTCAGATGCACAAGATGGAGAGGATAGTCGCGGCAGATACCACAGTTTTGAAGGTGGTTATATGTATTATCTTGGCGGCGCTCCTTCGGCCTATGAGATTCATGGCGGACCACTAAATTTTTGGAGCTATGCCGGTTGGGAGAGAAGCCAATTAGGTTACCCTACTTCTGACGTCTATAACGTAGGTGTTTCCGGCGACGCAGTAAGATATGTTGATCATTTTGAAAATGGCGCTATTTATTCGAGTGATACAGCTGCCTGGCCCATTATGACAGTTGCTAAAGGTAGCGCTGGTTCGCCTTGGACGGCTAGTACTATTACCGCGTACTACAATCTGACGCAACTTGCGAGCTGGCACTCGTTAACTCTTTATGGCAACAGCTTTACGCCCGGCAGTTCTGTGATTTTCTACGAGTCTACCCAGTACGGTCCCAGACAAGTTGCGAGCGCTACTGCTGATGCAAATGGTAATGTATCTATTAATGATACTGGC
>JANYIO010000227.1 GCA_025362015.1 Gammaproteobacteria bacterium
ACGCGAAGGTAAACGGCGCCGCTTGCGGCGTCCAATGGAGCGAAGCGGAATGAGTTTCACCGCCTTGTTATAACAAACTGTAATTGCTTTCAGAACGCACTTTCAAAAATAAAACCGATAAAACTCATTGCCTGAAACTAGCGAAGCACACAACGAAACAGACTTGCAACTAACGCGCGAATTAAATTAAGAGCGCCTTTACCAGATAACTGAATCTGTTGATGTAACTATTCCAGAGATTACAACGGAGCCGCGTTTTTGTATACAGGCTTGCTTAATAGGTAATTTAACTGAACCAGAAAAATTGCACAAACTAAAAAAGTGAATTAACAACACTGAACTTTCCTTAGCGAATTCGGCAGCAAACTACCCGAAGCATGAAAATAAAAAAGCTAGCCTTATAACGCCGAGCTAAGCGGCAGTTTTTAAGTTGCGGTTTTGTGGAATACTTTTGCGCAGCAAAACCACAAAACTGCGACTTAAAAACTGTCCAGCAACCGAAGGTTGCGGTGCTTGAGCGATTTGTTAGGCATTTAAATCTAGAGATGGGAAATTATTTTATTGCTGCATGAAATTTCCAGCATATCCCAAATCTATCTTGCAACGCTCCGTAGAGCCCAAACGGTTGCTCAGTTAGTGGATCAGTAACGTTAGCGCCCTCAATGAAATGAGAATATATGTCCTTTGTTTCTTCAAATGTACCCCCGCTAATGTAGAGCGAAACATTATTTCCTTGAATGAATGCTTCTGTCCGACGAAGCCAATCAGACGCAGATATCTCTAAGTTTTTTGATTTCAGCATTGCATTTAAAACTCTATGGTGCATAGACTCTGGAAACATACCTTTCATTGGTGATTCACCAACCAATAAGATATTTAGCTCACCGCCAAACACTGTGAAGTAGTGCTCCATAGCTTGCTTGCAGTTTCCTTCAAATAATAGATATGTCGATAGATGCATATTTATTTTCCTCTATATGTACTTTACTTGCCTAACGCCGAGTTCAGCGGCAGTTTTTAAGTTGTGGTTTTATGGAATACTTTTGCGCAGCAAAACCATAAAACTGCGACTTAAAAACTGTCCAAGGAGCGAAGCGACTGGTGCTGCAACGACTTGTTAGGCTTTTGATTTAACTACAAAACCAAAAAATATTTTAACGAATTTTACTTTCCATGACTAAGGCGAATAACCTTTGCAGTTGTTTGACAGATTTCAATTTCTGCAACGCCACCTTTCCAACCAGACTTTAAAGAACCAGTAACAAACCAGACACCATTTTGCAATTTTGCTTTGTATGGTTTTTCTTGAGCGATTTTCTTGCTTCCATAAATTGGCTCCCAAACTGCTACGGCAATTTTTATTGCGGTTTCTTCGTTTGGAACATAACCTCCTTGCGGAAAATATGAATATTTGCCTGATTCTTCAAGTTGTTGATTTCTGCTACAAGATACATTTTCTTGAGCTGAACTTAAGTTACTTTCCGCCGGCTCGGTAGAAGCTAGAACCGAAGCGGACAAAATAAGGCTAAAAATTAGCACGATGTAAATTTTCATATTGAGCCTAACGCCGAGCTAAGCGGCAGTTTTTAAGTTGTAGTTTTGTGGATACTTTTGCGCAGCAAAACCACAAAACTGCGACTTAAAAACTGTCCAACGTAGGCGCGTAGCGCCGGAGTGATGCTGCAACGACTTGTTACGTGATAATTTACTTGCGAAAGATTTGAACAGAAGGAAAACAACTACAACATTAAAACCCAAGCCTTCCGAAGCAAACCAACTAAAACCACAATTTAAAGCTTTAACCGCAATAAAGCCAGAGGCTACCAAATTCGGAGCAAAAAATATTGTAGCCCTATGCACACAACTAAAAGTGCTTGCGAAAAACCGAACTACCGAAGGCACAAGAAATATTTCAAAACGTTAAACCCGCAATATTTCAGCCTAGAAAAATTATTTTCACGCTTAAAACTAGCAGCTCACGAAAAACCCAACCTTCGACTTTTCAGAAATTTAGCCTTTTTGCTTTTA
>JANYIO010000271.1 GCA_025362015.1 Gammaproteobacteria bacterium
TCGACGACGATACGGTGTGACATAAGCTGCGTGTAAAATGGTAGCTTTGTGCCCCATAGATTTCACGGTTCTTCCCCAGTAGTGCGCTGTGCCACAGGACTCAAATATAAAATTCGTGGGCTCAGTGAGTTGAGTGATGAATTTAAGAAAAGCGATTCGGTTTAGGCGTTTGCGTTCAACGACTTTCCCGAAGCTATCAGATGTCGCTAATTGAAAAAACATTTTTTGCCAAATCGACTGCGATGCGTTTAGTATACATAAAGCTGCTCCTCTGATGAATTTAGCACATAGGTTAAACGGTGGCACAAGAGGAGTCCATTACAGCATTGCCGCTTAGCTCGGCGTTGAAGCTGTAGAAAAACCCCAAAAATCAATAAAATTTGATAAAATGGCGTAACTAAAACAGGAGTGTGTGTATGCCAAAGTTTACTCCCTACAATCACGATCAACATGCCATGGTGGTGATTAATTTTCGCGATCAATTACAACCCGGCACCTTCGAACACGCAATTCACTATCTCATTAATAATAAATTAGACCTCTCTGTTTTTAATTACGCTTACAACAATAAAGATAATGGTCGACCTGCCTATGATCCGGCAATTTTGTTGAGCATTATTTTATTTGCTTACTCAAAAGGTATTACCTCCAGTCGTAAAATTGAATGGAACTGCACGAACAATATTATTTTTAAAGCGCTCGCTTGCGATACGGTGCCACACTTCATCACCATTGCCAGTTTTATCAGCAGTTATCCGCAAGCTATTGAAGCCTTGTTTAATCAAATCTTGTTGGTGTGCCGTGAAGAGGGTTTGCTGGGCAATGAATTATTTGCGATTGATGGCTGCAAGCTGCCGTCCAATGCATCCAAAGAATGGTCGGGAACTTTTAAGGAGCTAAAACAAAAGCGCGCTAAGCTGCAAAAATTAATTCGCCATCATATCCGCGAACACAAGCGTATTGATAAATACGAAAAGTCGGATGAAGAGCGACGGAAGCGTATGGAACAAACGCTGGCAACGCTAAATAAAGCGCACGATAAAATTGATGCGTTCTTAAAGACGGAAGAGCCCCGCGTGGGAAAGAGCCAGCGACAACTGGAAGTCAAAAGTAATATTACTGACAATGAATCGGCGAAGATGGCAGCGAGCAAAGGCGTCATCCAAGGCTTTAATGGTGTTGCAGCAGTCGATCAAAAACATCAGGTGATTGTGGATGCGCAGGCCTTTGGTGAAGGACAGGAACATCGCACGCTGGAGCCTGTTATCGAAGCGATTAACGCGAGATATCAAACACTCAATATCAGTGAATACATTTACGCTGAAGGGGTTATCGTTACCGCTGACACAGGTTTTGCGAATGAAGCGAATATGAAATATCTGTACGAGAATACTATCAATGGTTACATTCCTGATAATAAATTCCGCAGTCGTGATCCTAAATTTGCCAATCAAAAAGCAAAATACGGCAAGCGCCAACCCATTAAAAAATCCGAAAGCAATTACAAGTCTGTTATCCCTGCCAGTGATTTTCAGTTTGATCCGATTGCAAAAACCTGTGCATGCCCGGCGGGTGAAAGTCTGTGGTTAAAGCGCGGAGGCATGGATCAATATGGTGAGCATCATAAATTATATTTTGAAGGTCGCTTAAGTAAATGCCGTGTTTGCACACTAAAAGAAGAGTGCATGCAAAATCCCGAGTCCGCCAATGATCGCAAGGGGCATGGCCGCCAGGTTTCGTTTATTGTGGATACACAAAAGAAGAATCAATACACCGAGTGGATGAAGACGCGGATTGACAGTGAGAAAGGTAAAGCGATTTACGGTCACTGCATGTCGGTTGTCGAGCCCGTATTCGCCAACATCACTCACAACAAGGGACTAAAACATTTTAGTGTGCGCGGAAAAACCAACGTACAGGCGCAATGGAAGTTGTTTTGTATGATTCACAATATTGAAAAGCTAAAGAATTACGGAGAATTAGCAGTAAGTGCGGGATAAGTTAGAACATTAACGATAAATACATTCGGCATTTGAATCTTGATCAATCTTGCAATATTAAGCTTGAAAAAGTTCAAAAAGAAACGCACAGTGTGTTTATTATTAATCAATTCGTTGACTGGGGATAAACCTGTTACCTTTTGGGGTTTTTCTACTGCCTCGTTAGGAAAATATGAAACTGATAATTGCTTTAATCTCCATAATGATGTGCTCCAGCGCTATAGCTGAAACATACTTATCTGCAAAATTATCAAATAAATCAAATCAGCTATTTCTGGACAATACGGGTGAGATTTTAACTATCATCACTGATCATGGGGCAATAACAGCTCCAGTTACAAATGCTGAACAAGAAAGTTTTAGCAATGTAAAAATTTCGTCAGATAAAAAGTTGGTTGGCTGGACTGCTGAAGTTAAAAACTGTTGCAACTCATATGCATTGCCAGTTACCTTGGTAATATTTCAAAATGGAAATGTGGTTCGAAAAATTAATTCAGAATCAATTATCCCAAGTTGGAGTTTTGCAAAAAATAATACAGCTGTTGCAATAAGCAATGAAACTGCACATTTTTCAACGGGCATAGGGTATGAACTTTACAGTATTCAAACTGGAAAGCTCTTACAAAGCTTTGGTTGTGACATAGATTATCCAGATGTTAAACATGTCATTTCCAAGAATGTACCTTCATGGGTTTGGCCAATCCGGGGTGTTTGTCCTTATACAACAACTGAGCCTGATTAACGCAAGGTCAAATAGAGATCAATAAATTAGGTGTGTCGATATTTGGTTACGTTGTATTGTTTTTTGCAACTGCCAGCCCAGTTTTATTTCAAGGCCACCCGGTGGCTCTCGAGTTTATATATGGCAAATAAACGCTGAAGTGTTGTAGCTTATATAAGAGTTTAGAGTAACCATTACTGAAACTCCCTTGTACTATGAGGCCTTGTCACTTGTTATTTATATATAAAAGGATGATTTTGAGCAGGATATTGCTTTAATTGCGGCCGGGTTAAGTATCATTGATACCATAATGTGGCAAAAGCGGCCAGACTTTGGTATCAGGAACATTACCCTGAAAGCCTTTATCTGTATGGTGGGCCCAGCTGGACTTGAACCAGCGACCTGCCGATTATGAGTCGTAAATTCTGCTATTCTCGCCTGTTCTTGCAAAATTCCATCATGGTTAAAAAGTATAATTAAAACAGTGAGATAAATACTCGTTGTACTCTTATCTTATCTCAAGTTATCCTGTGCTATTACTTCCTTACTTACGGTGATGCTTACGGTGATTTTCTCCACCGTAAGTAAGCCCAAGCGACCAAGGCAGCTCAAATGGCATTCAATGATAGTTTTATCCGTGGCTTAAAACCTGAAGCTCGCCAATATGAAAAATGGAATAAAACCGGAAAACGCGGCGAGGGGCGTTTGGGGGTGAGTGTTGGTATTTCCGGTCAAAAAATTTTTATCTATCGTTATTTTTGGGAAGGCGCTAAGCAACAAATTAAAATCGGCCAGTACATGCAAGAGTTTTCGCTTGTCCAAGCAGAAGAGGCTGGCAGAAAAATTGCCGTACAGTTGCAGCAAGGTATAAATCCCAAAGCGGACAAAGAAGAAAAAGCCACCGCTAAAAAACAGGCCGCCCGTGAAGCTGCACAAAAAGGTAGTGTTCAAGATTTATTCGAAGCCTATACCGACAACATGAAGCGCGACGGCAAGCGAACCTTTGCAGCTGTAATGGCCTCACTCGAAAAAGAAACTAGCGACATAATCCCGCGCACTGCTAAAGCCAAAGACGTAACCACTGAACAAATAAAATTAATTCTCGCTGGCATGATTAAACGTGGTGCTGAGGTGCAATCTAACCGCGTGCGCTCTTACCTTATGGCCGCCTTCAACTACGGCTTAAAACACGATAACAACCCCGCCAGCATGGGCCGTGGTGTTCTGTTTGGTTTAACTGATAACCCTGTACGCAATATACCCAAGCAAAACAAAGCCGAAAAGGTAGGGCAAGGCTGTTTAAGCTTGGGTGAACTAAAACACCTGCTTACGACCTTTGGTGATGTGCCCAAGGTGGGATGGCTCACGACCAAGCTACTAGAACTAATTGTTTACACGGGTGGACAGCGCCCTTATGAGCTACTTACCGCAAGATGGGAAAACATTAATTGGATTGAAAAAACGTTTTTAATTCCCGCTGAGTTTTCTAAAAATAAACGTGAGCATTTATTGCCGCTAAACAATAGCGCTTTGAAGGTACTAGAGCATATTCGCGATAACTCCCCCGCCAGCTCTTGGGTATTTGCACAGCGTGATATTACACAACATGTTTTAACATCAACACTTGCAAAAGCGCTCGCTTATTACCGCAATGCAAACCCTGATTTTATTTATATTATTCCTCGTGATTTACGCCGCACCTGTAAAACACTTATGGGTGAATTGGGTATTTCTAAAGAATTACGCGACCGCATTCAAAACCATGCGCTGAGCGATGTGAGCAGTAAACACTATGACCGCTATAACTACCTAACCGAAAAGAGAAGGGCGCTAGAGGCTTGGGAGGCGCGATTAAATCAATTGCCAGCTAGTAACGTGGTTAGTATTAAGGATGTGGTGTGATGACTCGCAAGCGATATGTTAAACAACAGACTAAGACTGTGCCACTATTAATGTTTAAAGCAAACGAGATTAACAAGCCGGAAGTCTTAAACCTAGTTGAGTGTGTAGAGAGTGCTATTGAGGGACAGGGTGAAAGGTTAGCGGAACTTATTTTGAGCCAAGGTTCTTTAAGTGGATTGAATTATGAATTGGTAGCTGAATTGCTGCGCAATACTAAGGGGTCTGCGCGTGAATTTGCTACAGATTTTAAGTGCTTTAATGTTGATAAAATTGAATCGAGAATGCGTCGTGCATTTTCTAATAAACACATTAAAAAGACTAAGACAGCCGAGCGAGATGAAAAAATTTATCAACGGTTTAAGTTTATGCTTGAAAGTGAATCCTATGATGAAGTTAGGAAAAAAGTTGGTGAAGAGTTTAACTGTAGTGAAGGAAATGTTGAGGATATTTATAAATATATCAAAGAATGCTATTCGGCAGGATATTCACCGTTAAATGATGCGAAGCAAATACTGGAAAATACTTTTTTGGTTGACTTGCAGAATTCCACGGGGGGTGAGTAGAAAATAAAATCCCCCGTGAACTATTTATAAATGTGCCTAAAATGCGAAGCCTCATCCTAATTTGAGGTATTGCACGATGAAACACGGCACACCATTTGTACAGCATTTTCCCGAGTCAATTATCACCCTGCCAGAAATGGCAAAACACTTAAAACGAAGCCCCAAAACTATATGGCGTATGTGGGCGAAGGATGGCTCTTTACCGAAACCCTTGATGATAAATGGCCGCACGCTCGGATGGCGTGAATCAACCTACAGCGCATGGCTTGCAGAAAAGGAGGAGGGTTAATTATGACTCCTCAAAAAAGGAAAAGCCTCACGCCGGTATCTGCCAGTTGTGAGAAAAATGGCTTCAAAAAATCAACTCGATTATTTCTGAAATTGTACCCCTATTTTTTGTTAGCTAATCCACCTGTAGGCCAATTGGCCTGTAGGTGGGCAACATTTTTAATATTAAAAACTCACTCGGTATTTAATATTATCTATTCAATTATTTACTGTCCCATTAGTGCTTCCCATAAGGAAATGAGAGCTACTAATGCAACCTATGAAACGAATCACCTTTGATGGTCAGTTTATGCTTCCCGATGGCAGTGTGTATTCAATTAACGCTCAGCAAAAGCAAGGATGCTATGTGGAGATACTTGAAAAAATGCACGAGCAATTGCAGGCGATGCAAAGTCATCATAGTAAGGTACTTGTAATGTTGGCCATATTTCACGTTAACGACTACACAGAAACCAATGAACTATTTTCACGATTTATGCGCAAGTTGGTTAAGATTTTAAAAAATGGCTATGGATTTAAACGTGTAGGTTATTTATGGGTGCGTGAGCATGGGCAAGGTGAGGCGCAACATTATCATTTAGCATTATTTTTAGATGGCAATAAAGTTAGACGTTCAAATGAGGTCTTTGATATGTGTGTGAATATTTGGGAAGGCTGGAACCAACCGAGGCCAGCATTCCCTTCAAAGCGCAGCTATTACATGCTAAAACGCAATGATGACAAAATCTACCGTGAAGCTTTTTACCATCTTTCGTATTTATCAAAAACCCGAACTAAAGAATACAGACCTAAATCGACCAATGATTACAGCACCAGCCGATTAAAACCAAAGCAAACAAGGGTACAGCATGACACAACAGCATTGCTTGAAACTAACTGATAAACAATCTTGCTTTGTGGATGAATACCTAATTGACCTTAACGCCACGCAAGCAGCCATAAGAGCCGGATACAGTGAGCACACGGCACAAGTGATAGGAGCTGAAAACCTATCAAAACCTATTATTCAAAATGCGATAAATGAGCGCATGACAGAAAGAGCGCTGCGCACAAAAAGAAATGCCGATAACGTATTGACTGATTTGGCAACAATAAGAGTTAGTGCAATGACGCTAATTCTCGATAAGGACGGCAACAAGGTAATGGTAAATATTAATGCTGCACTCAGAGCTTTAGAATTAGAGGGTAAGCATTTGGCTATGTGGACAGATAAGCACCAATTAAGTGGCGTTGACGATAAATTGATAATTAATATTGTCAGGTTTGGGGATATGGATAATTAGTCAAATGATTGCACGAACCTGACAAACGCAGGCGCAGTATTAGAATTGACTGCCTGTTAAAACTTGCTTTCATTTGCAGTCCACTGGGAAATGCCTACCAAAATCAGCGACAATTTCTAACGCATCGACAGGGGCTGATTTTGTGGTTCGAGGGGCTCTGTAATGCTCGTGCCAAAGCTTAGGAATGTCCGAGAAGTATGGTTGCCCACGATGGATACTAATTACGTATTCGCCGTTCTCCTGCCCTTGATGCACCACCGGAACAAGCATGCCTAAGGTAATTCCCAACCATTGGTTAGTAACTCCCAGCCACCGAACCCTTTCCAGAGGCCGAGCGAAATCCAATAGAAATACGCACTCGTTCAATGGTGCGTTTATTTTAGTCAAAGCAAAGTCATGTGGTCTATTGTGTAACCCATAAAGAGTGAGCGCCATTTTGAACTCGACGGTGATAATAAAAAAAGAAGTGGTGCCAGCAAGAAAATTTAATGACTGACATCACAGTCGCTTGTTGCATTTATGCTTGATGAATATTGGATAGATTCACTAAAAAATAATAGTAGGCTGCGCAACCTTTCGGCATCATCTGCCGAAATTAAACTTTCTTCGTAGCTATAGCGGGACAGCTCAAATGTAGATTTTTCTTTCCCTTTAATTTGTTGCGACCAGGATTCGAGTTCTTCAGTAATGCTGGTTAAATACAGATTCCATTTTGACTCTGCATATTTAGTTTCAAGCTCATTCTTTACCGCGTCAGGTAATTCATTGAATATTTTTATAAGAGAATGGCCTCGAACACTTTTGCTTGTTTTCTGGCGAATTTTTGCAAAGCCTATTTCAAACAGAACTTTTTCTGTAGTTTCAGCAGCCAAACATTTAAGATAGAGTTCTGCTGCAAAGGATGCATTTGCTATATAGGCAGGTAAGATTTCTCCATATTCAATATGCTTTTCAATTGCAGCATCAGCTACCCGATGAAAGGCAATAGCAACATCCAATACTTCTTTGTTTCCTATCAAGATGAGTTTCCTGTATTCGCTGAATGTAACGCTGTTAACATCCATTCGTTTGATAACTTTGTTAGGGCGTTTAAAATTTAAATATTTTCTTGATTCTTCGTTTTATGCAATAAAAACATTTTAATGTGCGATATACGTTATTCTGCTTTATGTTATAAATGGTGTTTTCCAAATCTACGATTTTTCTTTTGTAAAGAATAATGGCTGCTTCTTTTTTTTAGCATCTTTTCTCTGAATATTTACCTTCCCATTCGTGGATTTTAGCTTTTCAGTGATTTCTATAACCCTTGCTTGTAGCAATTCCACCATTTGCCGCATTTCATCAGGGGTGGTATTTTCACTAGGGGGTTTTAGTAGAGGATCTTGATACAAATGTGAACCTCCGTATGCCCTAGTCGAGTTCAGCGGCAGTTTTTAAGTGGTGATTTTATGAAATATTTTTGCGCGGCCAAACCATAAAGCCGCGATTTAAAAACTGTCCAGCACCGAAGGTGTGATGCTGGAACGACTTGGATTCCTTATTTTTCTGATACACATTTAAAACGTATTTCTGTTTTTGGAAAGTTTCCAAAGATATATGGAGGCTTGGCGTCAACAGCCTCAATGACTTCAACGCTTTTTCCTGATTTCTGACATTGGTTATAAGCTTCTTTCATTGCTTCTGCTTTTAGCGTTCCCATTCCTGAAAATCCACTGGCAGCTTGGCGAGATACCATATAAGTATTATTACCCATTGGCACCACACCTGAATTAGATGCACACCCAAAAAAAGTAACGCAAATAGCAGCTATTATATATTTCATATTTTTTCTCGTGGTTTGGTTGGTATTTTGCTTTTCTTCAGCACCTGCTTAGCTTTTTCTTGCTGTATTTTTTCTTCGTTTGCCAGTTTTTCAGTCATTAAAGCTTTCTAGTATAAATAACTTTGGTTAGAGATATGGAAGAAGCAATTTTTTGGTTTAGTGTGTGATTGGGTTTTGTGCTGAAGGATCGGGTGGAAATATATTTCCCAAATCCGCACTAAATGTTAAACCCTTTAAATTTAAGCGTTCGATTAAAGTTTTTAAGTTATCCTGACAGTACACGCCCATGTAATTATCAAACTCAGCTCTAAAAATGGGTGTGTTCTGGAGTTGTTCTTCATGAAAAGCAATGGACTGTAATTCGTTGTATTCATTTTTTGTGCTTAGCTTTTTATCTAAACCGTTTAAATCTTCGGCAATGCTGAGAATGTTAAACAAAAAACCTTTGTCGCCTTCATAGGTGACAGGTAAAAATTCACCATGTGGTGCGAGCACATCATGTAAACCGGCGTAGCTTTTTTCGTTTAAAAATAGACGACCATTGCGCACAATAATATCGGGTAAGCCGCCTTTTTTCCCACCTGATACTTTGGCAAATTCAATATCAATGGGCTGCCATTCTTTTGCATATTTGGCGGGGCGTTGGTCAAAATGAAACGTGGAATTTGCACCTAATTTTTGACGAATTTCTTTTCCATTAAGCACAAATGCTTTGTAGTTTAAAACATCTGGATGCATGACATAAATCATACAGGTAAGCCCACTTCTTTTTTATTCATCACGTACGTAGGTTGGCTACCGCTTTGCAAACGATTGGCAATCATTCTAAGTTCGTCGCCTAACTTAGTTTGTGTCTTTGTTGTGTTTGGATTTATTATTCGATTTAGCCAAAAATAATAATTGTAACGATGAATGCGACTATGCGGAACAGCATTGGCTAGATGGCTAGGCATATGAGCTTTTGCCGCTGTATTTTCTGGTAGCCAGCAACCATTTTTAGGGTCATCAATTCTCATGCGCAACCACGCCATAACAGCGCGCAATTCTGCTGCATGTTTATGTGCGCCGGATATGATGGCGTGTGCATGGCAACGGGGGTGTGGTCGCGGGTCGCATGAGTTGGCCATAAATAAAGCCAGCCTTTTTGACTGGTGCGTTTCATCTTCCAGCTCATCAGGACTCATTTTGTCCGCCGCCGTGCGATATGCATCAATTCCACTTTCAACTTGTGCAGTCACCTTCACCATGTTTAGGTCGCTTTGTGTGGGCTTGTCTTTGGCTGCAAAAATATCAATAGAGCGCTCAACTTTATCTTTGAGAGCATAGGGTAGGTTTTCGGGAAGTATCGCCATTTTGAGTATCCTTATTTTGTCCAATAAGCAGTCTATAGGCTAATTTGCTAAAACTGAATATTTGAAGGAAATAAAGTCCTACATTGCTGAGGGATGAAAACCTTACTTACGGTGATACTTACGGTGATTTTAGCTGCGCTACTTTCGTGAGGGTGGGTGGGTGCCCTGAAAGCCTTTATCTGTATGGTGGGCCCAGCTGGACTTGAACCAGCGACCTGCCGATTATGAGTCGGATGCTCTAACCAACTGAGCTATAGGCCCTTATAGATTTTGCGTGTTTGAGGTAACTCGCGAGTCGCGCATTATAGAGAGTTGTTTTGTGTGTGGCTATAGCTGGTAACTTGTTGATAGCACTAAAAAAAAAAACCCGCACTTGGCGGGTTTTATGGATTACTTGCGGGTGAATCTTTTGCTGATGGAATTAATCATCAAGGAAGCTGCGCAAGTGATCTGAGCGCGATGGGTGGCGCAATTTGCGCAACGCCTTGGCTTCGATTTGACGAATACGCTCACGCGTTACATCAAATTGTTTGCCCACTTCTTCAAGGGTATGGTCGGTGTTCATGTCGATACCGAAACGCATACGCAACACTTTGGCTTCGCGGGCGGTGAGGCCCGCGAGGACTTCGCGGGTAGCTTCCATCAAGCCTTCAGCGGTGGCTGAATCTACCGGCGAAACAATAGTGTTATCTTCAATAAAATCGCCTAAGTGCGAATCTTCATCGTCGCCAATCGGCGTTTCCATGGAGATAGGCTCTTTAGCAATTTTAAGCACTTTGCGCACTTTATCTTCCGGCATATCCATGCGTTCACCGAGCTCTTCCGGTGTTGGTTCGCGTCCCATTTCTTGCAGCATTTGGCGCGACACACGATTGAGTTTGTTGATAGTTTCAATCATGTGTACAGGAATACGAATGGTGCGCGCTTGGTCAGCAATCGAACGCGTAATCGCTTGGCGAATCCACCAGGTTGCGTAAGTAGAAAATTTGTAACCGCGCCGGTATTCAAATTTATCCACCGCTTTCATCAAACCGATGTTGCCTTCTTGAATCAAATCGAGAAATTGCAGGCCGCGATTGGTGTATTTTTTGGCAATAGAAATTACTAGGCGAAGGTTGGCTTCCACCATTTCTTTTTTGGCGCGGCGCGCGCGCGCTTCGCCAATCGACATGCGGCGGTTGATGTCTTTAATGCTGGTGAGGCTTAAGCCGGCGTCGCCTTCAATTTGTATTAGTTGCTGCTGGCTAACCAACACTTCTGGGACGACGGATTTTAATTTTTCGGCGTTTTCAGTGTTAGCTTTGATTAAGTCGGGTAACCAATCTTCGTTGATTTCATGGCCAGGGAATTCTTTAATAAAGGTTTTGCGTTGCATCTGCGCTTTGCGTGTACACAAGTCCATGATGATGCGCTCTTGTTTGCGCACATTTTCCAAGGTCTCGCGGGCCACCTTGTAGATGGGCTCGAACTGACGCACGGGCAATTTAAAGTATTTAAATAGCTCGCCCAATTCGAACAGTTCTTTTTCTGCTTGCTTGCTGCCGTAGCCGTATTTCGCGAGGGCTTTGTTGGATTTTTCTTGTTGCTTTTGCAGTTCTTCGAAGCGCACGCGAGCTTCTTCCGGATCTACCCCGGAGACAACTTCGTCTTCTTCTTCGCTGGATGATTCGTCGTCGTCGTCGCCGACTTTTGTTTCTGCAACTACAACGATTTCTTCTATTTCTTCAAGAATAACAGGCGGAAGCGCCTCAACCGGATTTAACCAGCCGATGATGACATCTGCCAGGCGGCGTTCTTCTTTGGCAACCAGGGCATATTCGTCGATAATTTTTTGTACGCTACCTGGCCAGTAGGCAAGGGCGTGCATCAGTTCGCGAATACCTTCTTCGATGCGTTTGGCGATAACGATTTCGCCTTCGCGGGTCAGCAGTTCAACGGTGCCCATTTCGCGCATATACATACGCACTGGGTCAGTGGTACGGCCGGCTTCGGTTTCTACGGCAGCCAAGGCAGCAGCGGCTTCGGCGGCGGCAATTTCGTCAGCGCCGGTGTCGCCATCGGCCATAAGGGTGTCGGCATCGGGAGCGGTTTCATAAACGCGAATCCCCATATCGTTAATCATCTGAATAATATCTTCAACCTGATCGGGATCAGAAATATCTTCAGGTAAGTGGTCGTTTACTTCAGCGTAAGTGAGATAGCCCTGCTCTTTACCGCGGGCGATTAGCTCTTTGATGCGTGAATGTTTTTGTTGAGCGTCATCAGACATTAATTGACCCTGTCAAACTTGAGTGAGTGAAATGCAAAGCGCGGGATTATAGCGTAAGTGCCATGTTTTATTCTAGGTTGGAGCCACCTTGTGACCAGAAGTTGCGCAAATAAATGATGGATTAGAGAATTTGTACGGCTAAGGCGGTGATTTGCCATCTTGGTTAGGTGAATTGTTGATCAAAGCTTCGAGCACCAGCTGATCGCGCTCGGTTTTGCTGAGTTGAGTAAGGTCTATATTTTTCAATTTTTCCAAAGCGTGTGAGCTTTTTTTTGTGTTTTGCTGGCGGCGTAGAGTTTCTATGCAATCGCTAAATGCGGTCTGGGTGTCGTAATCCGCTTTAGCCGGTTTGTCATCCCGAGTTAGGCTTAGGGCGTTGGCGGCTTGCAGTAAGTCACTACCGGCAATTTTAGCGAGACGCTCTGTGTCATCGCTGCCGTAAATGCCGCGCCAATAGCCGATTAAATGAGACAAATTATAATGTGGGCGCTCGTGCAATACTTTTAGCAGGCGGCCAAGCATTTGTAGGTGTGGGTCAGTTTCTTCTTCGCGCAGCCAAAACTCGTGATCTGGCTCTAGTGTTGCGAGATTAGGATTGCCAAGTAGCAGAGCTAGCGCTTTGTGTGACGGCGGCATCAGATAGCGGCTGGCTGGTGTAGCTTGTAGCTCTGGCTGATGTGGTTGCACGCGCGTGGGGCGGGCGCTGTAATATTCTTCATAGTTCGGTGGCGGTGCCTCCTGAGCATAAAAATCGGAAGCGCTTGAATCATTGGAGAAATGATTGTTGGTTAATTCGTTGTTATCTAAGGGAATGTCTTTAGGTGTTTCTGGTTTCTTCTTTTCTTCTTTTGCCATTTTTTCAACTTTTGGCAATGACATCGGGGGGGCTGCAAAGGTGACGGGCTCGCTTACCAGATCTTGCAAAATACTGCGGCTTAACCCGGTGCGGGTGGCCAGGTTTTCAAACATCAATTCGCGGAAAACGCTTTTAGGTAATCTTTCTAATAAGGGTGCAGCGCGTTTGCTGAAGGTGGCGCGGCCTTCCATGGTGCGAATATTTAGACCTTCAGCGACCGCATCAAATAAAAAATCTTCCAAAGGAACGGCAAGGTCGATCATGCGCTCAAATTTTTCCGAACCAATTTGCCGTACTAGCGTGTCGGGGTCTTCACCTTCGGGTAAAAACAAAAACTTTACGGTGCGGCCGTCGGCCATAGTGGCGAGTGATGCTTCCAGTGCGCGATGGGCGGCGCTGCGCCCGGCTTTGTCGCCATCAAAACAAAATACGACTTCATTGGTGTATTTAAACGCGCGGGTTAGATGGTCTTCACTGCAGGCGGTTCCTAGCGTGGCTACGCCATAACGGATGCCGAATTGCGCAAGACTCACCACATCCATATAGCCTTCAACCACTAATAAGCGCGGCAATTCGCGGTAAGCTAAGCGCGCTTCAAATAATCCGTAAAGCTCCTGGCCTTTATGGAATATGGGTGTTTCCGGCGAGTTAAGATATTTGGGTTTGTCGTCGCCGAGAACCCGGCCGCCAAAGCCAATCACGCGGCCGCGTGTGTCGCGAATGGGAAACATAATGCGGTGGCGGAAGCGATCGTAGAGTTTTTTTTCTTCGGCCTGATGAACCAGCATTCCACCTTCAATCAACAGATGTTTTTCTTCATCGCTGGTGGCAAGGCTTTTGAGGAGGTTATCCCAGCCTGGAGGTGCAAAGCCTACGCCGTACTCTTTTGCAGTTTTACCATCCAGACCGCGGCCTTTTAAATAGTTGACCGCCATATGTTTACTAGGATGCTGGCGCAATTGGGTTTGATAGAAGTCGTTGGCCTTTTCCAGCAGGCTGTAGATGCTTTTCTTTTCTTCTTCGCGTTTTATTTGCGCTTCGGTTTGGACTTCTCTCGGCACGTCCAAGCCCACTGAGCGGGCCAGTTGCTCTATGGCTTCCGGGTAGCTAAGGCGCTCGTAGTCCATGATAAAGCCGAGCGCGTTGCCGCTGGCGCCACAGCCAAAGCAATAGAAAAATTGTTTTTCCGGGCTTACGGTAAACGATGGTGTTTTTTCATCGTGGAAGGGGCAGCAGGCGCTGTAATTTTTGCCGGTTTTTTTAAGCTTGACGCGATGATCTACCACCTCGACTATATCGAGGCGATCCAGCATGTTATCGATAAAGCTTTGGGGGATAAGGCCGGCCATAAAAGAGTTGCCAGTGCGCAGATGAGCATTGTGTAGATGAAAAGTTGAGCTTGCTAGTATCGCGCAATGGGCTTTGAGTAGCTAGCCGCCAAGCTTGGCTTTTAGCAGTTTACTCACTTCGCCTAAATCAGCACGGCCTTGTACTTGCGGTTTGATAAGCGCCATGGCTTTACCCATATCGCGCATTTCGGTTACGCCAGCTTGAGTAATGGCGAGAGAAACAATGGTTTCAATCTCTGCAGTGCTAAGTGCAGCGGGGAGATAAACCTGAATTTCGGTAATTTCATAGGCTTCTTGCGTAGCAAGATCCGTGCGTTCAGCGGCAGTGAATTGAGTGAAGGAATCGCGACGTTGCTTGATCATTTTGTCGAGTACAACCAGGGCGCGCACATCATCAACTTCAATGCGTTCATCAACTTCGATACGTTTGAATTCAGACATGATAAGGCGCAAAACTGCAACGCGCGTCTTTTCGTGAGCGCGCATTGCGGTTTTTAAGTCATCATTTATGCGGGTTTTTAGCGTACTCATGCTTCACACCTGAAGTTGAAACACAGGCCTTGGTATTCAGGCCTTTACACGCAGACTCGCTAATTTGTCTATTGCTAGAAAACCAGGCAAGCGCAGCCAGCAACCAAGAGCACAACCAATCATTTATTAATTCAGCTATTCGCTAATATCGCTAGGGATACAGCAAGGAATCAATACAGACGAGTAAACTTTTTAGATTCGCGTTGAACCTTTTTAGCATGACGCTTAACTGCTGCTGCTGCGTCACGCTTACGAATAGTGGTTGGTTTCTCGTAGCATTCACGTGCACGCACGTCAGCCAGGATACCTGCTTTTTCACAAGCACGTTTAAAGCGACGTAAAGCTACGTCAAAGGGTTCGTTTTCTTTAAGTTTTACTGAAGGCATGTTGTGACCTTTGCTCTGTTGAAATGCTGTCGATAAATGATGTCTTGAGAATGCGCGCTTTGCGTTGGCGGCGAAGCATCCAAGGGGTGCGGATTCTATACGCTTATGCGCCCACCTGCAACTGGCGTACATTAATCTACAGTCGCTGGGGTCGCTAAGTTTTGTTGCGGGTTGTGGGGGTTAGGGTTGATATTTAGGCGTATGGAAAAACTCTGGAGCCTGGGGCTTTTCGAAGTAATAGCCTTGAAAATACTCAAAACCCATGTTCTTGCAGGTGTTGTACTCGGCCTCGCAGGCTACGCATTCGGCCAGTGTTTCAATCTTTAGTTCCCGGGCAAAATGAATAAGCGAATTGATAAGGTGCAGGCGGGTAGCATCGGCTTTGTCGATGTTTTCGATGAGTTTTTTGTCGAACTTGATAAGATTAGGTTGGGCTTCAATCATTTCCATTAAGCGTGATTGGCCTACGCCAAAGTCATCAAAAGCAAGTTTAATGTTTAGTTGCCCCAGTTCTTGCTTCAAGGTTTGCAGCAAGTTGCCATCCTCAGTCATGGCATGTTCGTGAATTTCTAGCGTTATCCTGGTGTGCGGATGGTTCTTGCGTAATACCACCATGCTATCGACGAGTCGCGCCGGGTTTAGCAGTTCTGCTGGGTGGGTATTAATTAATAACTCACCTTGCAAATTGTGTTGTATCGCGACTACTACCGCTTGTGTCCGCAACATTTCTGACAATGATGTCGCCAGATTAAAGCTTTCAGCGATGCGAAACAGTTCGATAGGGCTAGTGGGCAAGCGCTCACTGGCCCCGCGGCAGAGTGCTTCATATCCAATGCAGGATAAATCGCTGGCTCGAATAATCGGTTGATACACAATATTCACGGCACGGGTGGTAATTAATTGCTCTAACTCTTTAATACCTGGAGGAAAGCGATCGCTCAGTTTGATGCTGCCCATGATGCTGGTGGCGCTGCCTGTATCAAATAGGTTTGGATGTTCAGCGCCGCGATTAATCAAGCGTAATTCGGTGGTGCCCAAATGAATGATGTCGCCATGGTCTATGGGAGTTGGGACGATAATGAGTTGACGATTAACAAAGGTTCCGTTGCTGCTGCCAAGGTCGGTTAACAATAGTTCCTGGTTGCGCTGCTCAATACGGGCATGGTTGCGCGATACAGTGAGGCCGCTGATTGAACAGGCCAAATGCTCATCGCGCCCTAAAATTTGGGGTAATGAGTTGAGTGGAATCTCTTGCAGGGTATTGGTGTTGCCAAATACCCCTTGTAAAAACCAGCGATCCATAACCTTGCCCTCAAAAAAATCGGGTGATGAAAAAGTATGGGCTGAAAGCTGCCAATTACCAATTAGATTTAAGTTATTTGTCGCATAAATTTAGTTAGATAGATTTTTGTTGCGTTAGTGAGCTCTGGCTCTGGGTTCTGCAAGTCTCTATCATAGCGCCCTTAATTAAAGAGGTTGAAGTATGCGTGTATTGGGTTTGGAAACGTCCTGCGATGAAACCGGCGTTGCTGTATATGACAGCGAACAAGGTTTGCTTGCCCATGCGCTATACAGTCAGATTGGACTGCACGCTGAATATGGCGGTGTAGTGCCTGAGCTTGCCTCGCGTGACCACGTTCGTAAAATCCTCCCATTGATAAATCAGGTTTTAGCTGAAAGCCATTCCAGTGCAAAAGATATTCATGGCGTTGCCTACACCTCAGGTCCTGGTTTGATTGGCGCGCTTATGGTCGGTGCATCCATGGGGCGTTCGCTTGGTTATGCGTGGGGTGTTCCTGCTATTGGTGTGCATCATATGGAAGGGCATTTACTGGCACCGATGCTTGAAGCAAATCCGCCGCCGTTTCCGTTTATTGCGTTATTAGTGTCCGGTGGGCATACGCAATTAGTAAAAGTTACCGCAATTGGTTGCTATGAATTGCTCGGCGAGTCGCTGGATGATGCAGCGGGTGAGGCGTTTGATAAGGCGGCTAAAATGCTCGACCTGGATTATCCTGGCGGGCCACAAATTGCCAAGCTTGCCGATTCAGGTACTGCGGGTCGATTTATTTTTCCACGCCCGATGGTAGATCGCCCGGGTTTGGATTTTAGTTTTAGTGGATTAAAAACATTTACCCTCACGACCGTTGCTGCGCACAAACAAGCAAATGGTTTACCCGATGATCAAACCTGTGCCGACATCGCCTGCGCTTTTCAAACTGCGGTGGTCGAAACTTTGGTGATTAAATGTAAGCGCGCACTTGAGCAAACCGGTTTAAAAACCTTAGTGATTGCCGGTGGTGTTTCCGCTAATAAAAAACTGCGCGCTGATTTAGAAACTGCACTTGCTAAAATTAATGCAAAAGTATTTTATGCGCGTCATGAGTTTTGTACTGACAACGGCGCCATGATTGCCTACGCAGGCTGCCAGCGTTTGTTAGCAGGGCAGCATGAGCCGCTCGCCGTGAATGTAAAAGCGCGCTGGCCGTTAAACACTCTTCCACCACTTTAAGAAAGAATTTTATGGATATTGTCTACATTCGCGATTTGCGTATTAATACCATCATTGGCATTTATGATTGGGAGCGTCAAGTAAAACAAACTGTAAGCCTTGATGTAGAAATGGCTACTGATATTCGTCAGGCTGCAGCTACAGATGACATTCAATTTGCGCTTAATTACAAAGCTGTTTCCAAACGTTTAATTGATTATGTAGAAAATCGCAACGCACTATTGGTGGAGACTCTCGCCGAAGAAATTACACAATTAATCCGCGATGAGTTTAACGTGCCTTGGTTGCGCTTACGCGTAAGTAAACCTGGTGCTGTACGGGGTGCACGCGACGTCGGTTTAATTATTGAACGCGGCCAAAAAACCGATAAAGGGCAGTCGGAATGACGGCAATTTATTTAAGTCTGGGGAGTAATATTGATCGCCATAAACATATAGCGGCAGCATTGAATGCCTTGTCAGAAGTGTTTGGAGATTTAATTGTGTCGTCAGTTTATGAAAGCAAGTCGGTGGGCTTTAATGGCAGCAATTTTTTTAATTTGGTCGTGGGAATAAAAACGGATTTAAGTATTGGTGCTTTATCCGAAACCTTAAAAAAAATTGAAGATGCAAATGGTCGTCTGCGTTCAGGGCCAAAGTTCAGCCCACGTACCTTGGATATCGATATTCTTACCTACAGTAATTTTGTCGGTGTGGATTCAGGCGTTGAGTTGCCGCGCTCTGAAATTACTACAAATGCTTTTGTGTTGTTACCTTTGGCAGAAATTGCAGCAGAAGTTTTGCATCCGCAATTGCAAAAAACTTATGCTGAGTTATGGGCAGCTTACGATAAAAATTCACAGTCCTTGTGGTCGATTGAGTTTGAATGGCGGGGAAAGGAAATTTCTCTCGCTAAACATTAAAGCCATTTTTTATAGGCAATCCAGCCCACACCTGAAGCAATTAAAATCATCGCAGCCCAAGTATAGTAGTAGCCATAAACAGCGTGTAGTTCCGGCATGTTATCAAAATTCATTCCGTACACGCCGACAATAAACGTAAGCGGTACAAATATCGCGGTGAATACTGTTAGTACTTTCATGGTGTTATTTAGTTGGTGGGAACTGATAGATAAGTAGCCGTTAATTAAATCGCCGCAAATGTCGTAATACATAGTGCTTAAGCTATGTAGCCGTTCACAGCGTTCAAATAAATCTTGTAATGCATGTTCTATGTCACCGTCTTCATCGATTAAAATTTGTGGAATGTCGTTTAACAAATTAGTCACCAGGCGCTCGTGGTAACTAAAAATTCGTTTTAATTTCCTAAGTTGTGATTTATAAGCAATAATTTCACGCATGGTTTCATCGCTGGGATTTTCTTGCATGGCGTCTTCTAGTTCGTTGAGGTAAGGCTCAAACTCCAGAATGGCATCCAGGTAGCGCCCCACAGAAAAGCGCATGATGCGTGTTGCTAGAAGCCCTGGGCTCACTAATAAATTTTCTTGTTGTGCATGCTCCCAATAATTTTCTACCGCCATTGATTTTCGGGGATGACAGCTAATTAGACAGCGGTCTCCGGCAAATAAGGCAATTGTAAATTGCTCTATCGTTAAATTTGAATTGAATCTAGAAATGCCGCGGTATAAAAAAAGCGTGTGTTTGTCAAAGGTTTCGGTTTTGGGTGGGTGGCGATAGCGCTGCACATCTTCAATTGCCATCGGGTGGCAATGCAGGGATTGTAGCATGGCACGTTCCTGTGCTGGTTCTTCGCCTTCAAGGTCAATCCAAATAAAGCCGGAATTTGCATCATGCCAATGATGAATTAATTCTTGCCCGCCAGTGAGCCATTCGCCATCGTTTGTTAGTAGTTGAGTGCGTATCATAAGTTTTTCATTTAAATAGTTAAATTTCTACCGCCATCAACGGCAATAATTTGGCCGTTGATATAAGGCGCATCTTTGATTAAAAATAAAATCGTTTTGGCAATATCTGTAGCTTCACCGTTTTTTTGTAATGGAATTTTTCTGATAAGATTTTGTTTATCTTCTGGCGATAGCTTTTCTGAATTTTCCTTATTTCCATTTTCCGGCCAAAGAATGGCACCGGGAGCAACACCATTCACACGCACATGTGGCGCAAGTTCCAGCGCAAGCGTTTTTGTAAGCATTACATTTGCTGCTTTAGCCATAGAATAAACACTGTGTTGCTTGAGCGGCTTTTCAGCATAAATATCGGCTATGTTAATAATGCAGCCGTTATTTCTAGTAAGCTCTGCCGCTAGTGCTTGTGCGAGAAAAAATGGCGCTTTTACATTGCTGCCTATTATGTCTTCCCAATCATTTTCGCTAGTTTCTCCAATTATTGTTGGATAAAAACTTGAGGCGTTATTGATAAGTACGTCGAGTTTGCCCCAGTGTGCAATGGCTTGCTGTGCCAGTGTTGCAATTGCGTCAATGCTGATCAAATTTGCTTGCAGTGAAATTGTAGAGTTTGCGCGAATGTTGTTAAGTAAAGCTACAAGTTGTTCAGCGTCACTTTTTGAATGGTGATAGTGAATAACAATGTTGAAGTGATAATTATGTAAATGGCGCGCAATGTCTGCGCCAATTCGTTTAGCTCCGCCAGTAATTAATACTACGGGGTTATCGATAGAGGATGATTTAGTCATTAGAAAATTCCTTTTTATATTGCGTCAGTATTTCCAGGCGTAACCGATTTACTTCATCGCCAAACTCTTTGCCAATAAAGCCGCGAGTAGCCAGATCACTTGCATCTATATTTTGGCAGGCTATTAATGCCTCGCGAAAATATTTGGCTTGCGGATAATCTCTATCTTCAAATCCGGTTCGACCACGTGCATCGGCTTCGCAACATACTAAAAATTGCTCGAAGCGATCTGGTCTGCGAAATGCGTCTGTCATTTGCAATGTTTTTAAAATTGTTGCGGGTTTTAACTCCATTGCGCGATGGCAGTGGGTGTGCCATTGCGCAACAATTAATGCTAACTCTTTATAATCTTTTGGTGCCGCTATTCGTTCACATAATTTTTTTACTAAGGGTAGGCTGCGCTCTTCGTGAGCAATATGGCGCGGCCATTCTTCTTTAAGTGTCGTGCCTTTACCTAAGTCATGGACCAAAGTTGCAAAGCGAATGCAGCAATCATCCGTTTTTTTTACGGCCTGCTGCAAACTCATTAAAGTATGAATGCCTGTATCAATTTCAGGATGATGAACTTCTGTTTGCGGTACGCCAAATAAAGCATCTATTTCTGGTAGTAAACGCGCAAGTGCGCCACAGTCGCGTAAACTTTGAATAAAAATATCGGGTGATGTTTCGGCGAGTGCGCGTTGCATTTCTTTCCAAACACGCTCAGAAACCAGATGATCCACTTCTCCGTTATTAACCATTTCACGCATAAGTTGATTAGTTTCATTAGCAATCTGAAAGCCCAAGTGATGATAGCGCGCTGCAAAACGTGCAATGCGTAAAATGCGTACGGGGTCTTCCATAAAGGCATTGGATACATGGCGTAAAATTTTATTTTTTATATCGGCTTGACCACCATAAGGGTCAATAATATTGCCTGCTTCATCTTCTGCTATAGCATTGATGGTGAGATCGCGTCGTACCAAATCATCCTCTAGTGTGACTTCTTCGCCGCAATAAAAGCTGAAACCATCATAACCTCGTCCCGTTTTGCGTTCGGTACGCGCCAGCGCATATTCTTCTTTAGTCTGCGGATGTAGAAATACTGGGAAATCTTTGCCGACTGCCACAAATCCTTGTTTTTGCATGATTTCAGGGGTGGCGCCGACTACGACCCAATCCCTTTCGTGGAAAGGATAGTCAAGTAATTTGTCGCGCACTGCGCCGCCAACAAGATAAGTTTTCATAGGGTCCCATCGCATTAATTTAGTGGCGAGTATAGGGCATTATTGAGCATAAAAAAATAATCAACTTTTGGGTTGTTTGTTGGTAAGAATTCATTTAGAGTCACTGGACTTAGATGTTATTGTAATTTACTTATTCAGAATTAATTTTTATGTCTCAATCCCAATATAGTTTTGCAAAACATATGCGCACACTGCGACCCATTTGGGCCGTGGTCTTCGCAATGTTTTGCGGAATTTGGGATTAAAAGAGAAAATTCTCTTTTTAAAAACAAAGGCCGCAGCATAAAAACTGCGGCCTTTTTGTTTGTACTAAAAAAATTGCCGCGATTTTTATCTTGTGACCTTCTCTAGCTGCTAATTAACAGCGGTTAATAACAAGGAGCAGGCGTGTGGCAATTTTATTAGCTTATTTTTCTGTGGTTCTCATCTGGGCGACAACCCCTCTAGCTATTCAGTGGAGCAGCGATAGTCTTAGCTTCATCGCAGCGGCATTGCTACGCATGGCATTCGCATTAGCGCTTGGTTTGCTAATTAATGCGTCGCTGCGCCGCAAATTATTTTCTATTCCAAATGTGTGGCAAACCTATGCCGCGGGTGCCATTGGTGTATTCCCCAATATGCCGGTGGTGTATTGGTCAGCACAATATATTCCTTCAGGTTTAATCGCCGTTATTTTTGCCATGTCGCCTTTTGTGACGGGATTAATGACGATGATTTTACTCAAACAAAATCCTTTTAGTGCGCGTCGTTTGTTTGCATTACTCATGGCTTTATCTGGCTTGGTAATTATTTTTTATCACCAGTTACAATTAAGTGCGCATGCTGTGTACGGTATCTTTGGAATATTGTTGTCTTGTTTGTTGTTTAGCTTCAGCAGCGTGTTGGTAAAAAAAGTGAATTTACAAACGGATGCATTTAATCAAATGCTAGGTTCACTGCTATTTTCGTTGCCTGGGTTGCTGATAAGTTGGTGGTTGTTAGATGGCCATGTGCCGGTGCTTGTTTCCACAAAATCATGGGTAGCAATTGGTTATCTAGCCGTTTTAGGCTCGTTATTGGGCATTACTTTATTTTTCTATGTGCTGGCCAATATGACGCCTACTGCAGTGTCGATGATTACGTTTATGACCCCCATTTTAGCGTTGTTATTGGGTGCAGGTTTGGCGCATGAATCATTGAGTTGGCAGTTGTGGGTTGGTGCTACTTTAGTAATAGTGGCTTTGTTGGTTTACCTTGATTTTTCTTTAAGCGTTTTTTTATTAAAAGCATTACAGCGGCCGGCATGGCGTGCAGATCAACTACAACAGCATAAAAGTACTTTTCATAAATTTAAATGAGCTTAATTGGTGCGCAAATCTAAGTATGTGTGCGGTTATGTGCATCGTTGTGGTGCCAAATTTGGTATGTTATTTAGTATGCAAGATGGTATTTATTTTTTAACTTTCTGAAAAACAAGGGAAAAATAAAGTTGGCGTGGTATCTGCAAAGTTACAGCCAAGTCGTTCTCTTGATAGCTCGACTGCTTAAATACTAAATGTAGAAACATACCTAGAGGATTGACTCATGAAGAAGATGAAACAAAAATTAGTTGCTGGTGCGGCATTGTTATCTGCGATTGCCGGGTTCTCTGCACCTGCTGTACATGCAGAAGTTGCTGCTACATTAGGCTTATCTAATATGTACTACTGGCGTGGTTTTGATTTGCAAGGTGGTGCGGCGGCAACAGCTGACGTTAAATATACCGCTGGTGGATTTTATGCTGGCGCCTGGACTTCATCGGGCGATGCTACCAATGGTACAGAATACGATTTGTACTCTGGCTACACATTGACTGCGGGTGACTTTAAAGCAGATTTGAGTGTAGTTAGTTATAACTATCCGGCACCAAAGATTCTTGTAGGTGGCGGTGATCCAATTCCATTAAAGCCGGGTGATTATACAGAAGCAGTTTTAGCGTTGGGCTATGGCCCTGTTACTGCAACTTATTACAAATCTATTGCGGCAAAAAAAGGTAATTTGAGTGATAACAGCTACTCTTACGCTACAGTTGCTTTGACTTTAGACAAGTTTAGTTTCAAAGTTGGCGAGCATTTTGATGATACGAGTACGTTGAATGGTGTGGTGCATTTCGACGCAACTTACGCGTATAACGACAAGCTTTCCTTCACTGTAGGTAGTTTGCTAGATGGTGGTGATGCGGAGTACAAAAAAGAAATAAACTTTGTGGTTGGTTTAACTCTTCCTATCCAATAAATTATTGTTGGTGTTCATTATCGAAAAGGCAAGCTTCGGCTTGCCTTTTGTTTTTCTGCGTAGCTGTATTTTTTACTACCTAGAGATCTTTGCACGATCAGCATCTAAAAATGTAGATTAGCGCATCGTGCGATTAAAAAATAAAATAGCCAGAGTTTTCCACAAAAAAGTCTCAAAAATGCATTTACAGCGAGATATCTCTCACTATTTCATTTTTTAG
>JANYIO010000307.1 GCA_025362015.1 Gammaproteobacteria bacterium
TCGATTTTCGACCAGCTTTGGTAGGAGAAAACGCTGAAACTGGTCGAAATTATTACACAAATCGAGTGGTTATTCCATTAAAAACAATGTGTTATTAGTTTTTCAGGGGCGACTATTTATCAAGATATTGCCGGTTACTACAAGTCCGCCACACTCGACGAGATCAAAGCCAACGACTACGTACTCACTCCCGGCCGCTATGTAGGCGCGGCGGATATTGAAGACGACGGTATCGCTTTTGAAATCAAAATGACTGAACTCAGCCAAACCCTATTTGCGCAAATGAAAGAAGCCGAAGTGTTGGATAAAGAGGAAGCTTTCGCATAAGTTCAAACAACTTGGCCATAGTGGCCAGTTGTCGCAGATTGTGCGACAACTGAAAATACGAACAAGATTTCCTAGCGATAAAATATAGAGTATCACCAAGCCATGGAAAACAATGTGAAAATATACCAAAGCGAAGATGGCGCCTTGCAGCTGTCAGTACCTATGCAATAGGACACTGTGTGGCTAACCCAAAAGCAAATGGGCGAGCTGTTTGGTGTTTCTCCACAAAATTTCGCCATGCATTTAAAAAAATCTATGTAGAACAAGAGCTTGGTGAAGATTGAATCTGTAAGGATTTCTTACAGGTTCAATCTGAAGGCAGCCGCGAAGTGGAGCGCACACGAAAACATTACAATTTGGATGCCATTAATTCGGTCGGCTACCGGATAAACTCTGGTCGGGCCACGCAATTTCGTATTTGGGCCACCAAAACCCTTAAGCAACATTTACTGCAAGGCTACACTCTCAACCAACAACGCTTTGAGAAAAATGCGGTCGCCTTAGAGCAAGCTTTAAAACTCATCCAAAAAACCGCGCGCAGGGCACCCTCAACCGCATGAAAGGTGATATAGAACACCGGCTTTGGTACGACAATATTGCGATACAAGACCTGAGTGCTCACCGCACCGGGGCTTGGCTCGCTGACCGGCCCTGCAATATGAAGGGTAGTAAAGCCTATGTGTTCCCCGATAAGGCCATGTTGGCACTGCTGGATCAAGTAGCCCAGGGCTAATCTGTTTCCACCGAAAACGGATTAAGAAACTGCCTGCCCCAAAAGAGATTTCTATCTACTTCGCTTAATTCCGCCTCTTCGCACGCTGCATCCCAATGTTGTTCAACAATGAATTTTTGATGCTCAAAAATTCCACGGGCTTCATCTATAGAAAGTAAAAAGTTATGCGCTGTCGCAATACAGGTTTTAATTTGGCTAAGGTTATTGCTGCCGGATATACGCATTGCTTGCGAAGCTTCGTTGCCAGCGCGGCCTTGTGGGCAAATATCGTAGGCGGGTGTAAGGCTTAAGGTTTTTCCATCCCAAAAAGCAGCATGGTTACGCGCATGGTCATCGGTATTGCCACACAGAATATTAAATATTAAGCGCGAAAATAATTCGCGCAGAGTTTCTGTTGGGTTGGTAAAACGGTGGCGGATAATTTCAGCCAAAGTTTCATAGCTGGCGTAGCGCGCCATCATATCGTCAAGGCCAAATAGCGTGAGTGCAGAGACCATGGTTTTGCGCGTCCAGCCGTTAATGTTGCGTTCGCGATCAAAGCGCTGAATAAGTAATACATCTTTATTCGCTGCTCTGATCATTTTGACGGGAGCAACATTCAACCCAACCATGGCAGCTAATCTCATCGCAATAAATTCGGCTTTTACCACACTGTATATATCAGAACTGGCTGAAAACTTGGCGATATATTTAATGCCGTTTTCTTCAATTAATGCCTTGGGGCGGGCGCCGCCAATAGAACTACCGTGAAAGAGCGCTTGATCAAGCTCAGGTGTTAAAGGCACACCTTGCTCAACACGGTGGGCCGACTCTATGAGTTCTGCCATGCTGACATTATTCGCTGCGCGAGCGACGTATTCTGTGGGTGATTCTTGAAAATCGAGCGCGCCTATACGATCTGAACCGGACTCAAACAGGTAGGTGAGTTCGCTAAGATTGGTGGTATCAGTATTCGCGCCCTTTAACCCAAGTTTTTTATTGATGATAACTCGCCGCCCCCAAGCATCGGGCGCGGCATCGCGAATACAGCTTGGCATGCTTAGGCCATCAAAAAGGGGCAAAACTCCAGCCTTTAACGGAAGTTCTGGCGCGTACAAACAAATGGCGCTTTTGCGATTGAGATAACTTTTGCCGTAGTTAAACACCAGCTTATCGTTATCGGCCTCCAGCTTTCCAGCTACTATCGGCTCAGTTGCGCCGGGTAGCCATACCCATACATAGGCTTCTTTGTATGGCGTTGCATTTTTAGTGTAAGGCTTAGAAGTCATCGTCTACCATCTTCACGGTTTTGCGTGCTTTTTGCGGTAGCAGAGCAAGTTTGTCCTGGGTTTGTTTGATGTATTTGGAGAGTGAAGAACCTTCTGCATCAAACAGCGCTACTCCTACAATGGTTGCCACCTCAAAGACAGCTCCAATCCCACAATTCATATCGGCCTTTTCAATGCGCTGAAGCATGCTTCTGGATATACCTGCGCGCTCGGCTACTTCTTGAGTGCTTAGCTTGCGCTCAATTCTGGCGGCGCGAATAAGCCCCGCGATAAGCAATAAAGCTTCTTCGGTGTAGCTTGAGTAGGTGCGCGGTACAGACTTGGGCATGGCGTTGTTTGATCTCCATATGATTCAATAAGGTGGTTATTGGTTTATATGTGAGTCATAAGTTAATATCTTTTGATGTTTTCGTCAAGCCAGTCATGATTCATATATAACTCAATATGGTGCTTATTAGTTTATATGTGGGTCATTGGGGCAATTTACTGTAATAGTAATTAGCCTTAAGCGGCTTTAATATGTTTTGCAGAGTTCTTGGCATTCACTGCGGGTGAACAATGTGCGGCAAGCGTTAGTTTTGTGAAGCCCGTAGGTTCCTCTACAATACCTTGCAGGGTAAATCAAAAATAAACCACTTCAGGCTTTCGTGATGTTTAAACTTCATAATCTTGAAGACTTATTTCAGTGCAAATCAAAGGATTTAATGTTTGAAAAATATAATAGGACGAAACGGATGAAGTTCAGCGAAGCGCAACTCGAACACGCCAACATCACTTTGCTAAAAGAACAGGGTTATACCTATGTCTTAGGTAGCACAATAAAACGCGGCAAGAGCGAAGTACTTATCAAAATGGCCTGATGTGATTTTATTTGTTTTGTAGCCACAACATGGCTATTCCGACAAGGTTTACCCCCTTAACGGCTCTAATTCCTTGGCATGACAGGCATCCGCCTAAAAAATAATCAATTTTCTGCGCAATTTTCATATCAGTGCCATGTCTAGATGAGTATAATGCGCCCCTTTCGATTTACCGCACATTGTTTAATGACCACTTTTTTTCATGAACACCCATTTAGCCTTCCAAGAGAATCAGCACCGTGACAGATACAACTACAGTTCGTAAATTGCGCAACATCGCCATCATTGCCCACGTTGACCATGGTAAAACTACCCTGGTGGACAAACTGTTAACGCAGTCTGGCACTTTGAATCGTCGCCCGGGACAGGAAGGCGCTGATTTGATCATGGATTCGAACGACCAGGAGCGTGAGCGCGGGATTACCATCCTTGCAAAAAATACCGCCATTACCTGGAATGACTACCGCATTAATATTGTGGACACCCCAGGACACGCCGATTTCGGTGGCGAAGTAGAGCGCGTACTGTCGATGGTTGACTCAGTATTGTTATTGGTTGACGCCGTTGGCGGCCCAATGCCACAAACTCGTTTCGTAACCCAAAAAGCGTTTGAACAAGGCTTGAACCCAATTGTTGTTATCAACAAAGTTGACCGCCCGGGCGCACGTCCTGAGTGGGTTGTTGACCAAGTATTCGAATTGTTTGACCGTTTAGGCGCTACCGAAGAGCAGCTGGATTTCCCTGTTATATACGCTTCCGCTTTACACGGCGTTGCAGGTTTGTCTCCAGACACACTCGCTGACGACATGACTCCACTGTTCCAAATGATTATTGATAAAGTAAAAGCGCCAGCAGTAAATAGTGAAGGCCCATTCCAAATGCAAATTTCTGCATTGGATTACAACAGTTATGTAGGCGTTATCGGAATTGGTCGCATTACTCGCGGCACTTTATCACCTAACCAACAAATCGTTGTAGTTGCGCACAACGGCGAACAACGTAAAGCCAAAGTATTGCAAGTGATGGGTTACCACGGTCTTGAGCGTATCGAAACTGATCTCGCGACCGCAGGCGATATCGTTTGTATTACTGGCGTTCAAGGCCTCGGTATTTCTGACACTTTGTGCAGCCCTGATTGTGTTGAAGCCATGGTTCCGCTCAGCGTTGATGAACCAACCGTAAGCATGACCTTCCAGGTAAACGATTCGCCTTTCGCCGGCAAAGAAGGCAAATACGTAACCACCCGTAATATTAAAGACCGCTTGGATCAAGAATTAATTCACAACGTGGCCCTGCGTGTTAAGCAAGGTGAGACTCCGGATAAATTTGTAGTATCTGGTCGCGGTGAATTGCATTTGTCAGTGTTGATTGAAAATATGCGTCGTGAAGGTTTCGAAATGGGCGTATCGCGCCCTGAAGTAATTTTGAAAGAAATTGATGGTGTTAAGTGCGAGCCCTTTGAACAAGTTGTTATCGATGTTGAAGAACAACACCAGGGTAAAGTAATGGAAGAACTCGGCTTGCGTAAAGGCGAGTTGAACAATATGGAACCGGATGGCAAAGGCCGTATCAAGTTGGAATTTTTGTGCCCATCGCGCGGCTTGATCGGTTTCCGTGGTCAGTTCCTTACCATGACTTCTGGCTCCGGCATCATGACTAGTATTTTTGATCACTACGGTCCTTGCAAAGAAGGCGAAGTGGCTAAACGTCAAAACGGTGTGTTGATTTCCATGATCAAAGGTAAAACTCTGGCTTATGGTTTGCACCCATTGCAAGAGCGCGGTCGTTTGTTCTTCGGCGCTGGGGTTGAAGTGTATGAAGGCCAGGTAGTTGGTATCCATTCGCGCAACAATGATTTGGTCGTTAACCCTACCAAAGCCAAGCAGCTGACCAACGTACGTGCGTCAGGTACTGATGAAGCTTTGACGTTGTCACCACCGATTCGTCACAGCCTTGAACAAGCGCTGGAATTTATTGAAGAAGATGAATTGGTAGAAGTAACCCCACTCAGTATTCGTGTGCGTAAAAAATTCCTTACCGAAAATGAGCGCAAGCGCGGTAAAAAAGCGTAACAAGTAAATTTTTACTGGCTATGCAAAAATCCCCTGAGTGAAAACAAAGGGGATTTTTTTGAATAAATTTTTAACGTACTAAAAACTTCGGCCTCATACTCCGGCGCACCCATGACATCTTCTTAAAAATTTCTTTTCGGGCAGGAAAAAGTGGATATTTATTTTCTATTTTCATTTGTCGCACTGGGTGCGCTCACGGGAATATTTGCGGGGTTATTCGGTATTGGTGGCGGTGGCATTATGGTGCCCATACTCACCTATATTTTTGTGAAACTCGCCTTCCCTGTTGAACACATAGTGCACATGGCACTCGCTACTTCTATGACAGCGATTGTACCTACGGCAATTGCAAGTTTGCGCGCGCATCACGCGCGCGGCGCAGTGCTTTGGCCCGTGGTGTTGAAAATCACTCCGGGAATTTTACTCGGTACTTTTGCCGGCACTTTTCTCGCGGCTTATTTATCCCCCAAAACGCTCGCGATATTTTTCTCCTTTTTTATGGCCATTATTGCGGCGCAACTTTTATCAAATGCAAAGCCAAAACCATTGCGTCAATTACCCAATGCGATTGCAATAAGTGCCGTGGGTTCTGGTATTGGTGGAATTTCGGCATTAGTGGCGATTGGTGGCGGCACTATGACAGTGCCATTTCTAATGTGGTGTAACGTTGCCTTACCCGTTGCGATTGGCACAGCCGCAGCAGTCGGTTTACCTATCGCATTTTCTGGCGCGATGGGATATTTAATCAATGGTTGGTCGGTAGCAAATTTACCAAACTACACACTGGGATTTATTTATTACCCCGCAGTTATCGCAATGGCATCCGCCAGTTTTTTTACTGCACCTATTGGTGCAAAGTTAGCGCACAGCTTACCCGTACCTCTACTCAAAAAACTCTTTGCACTTTTGCAAATTAGTTTGTCTGTGCAAATGTTATACACAGTTTTTGGACATTAATTTACAAATTGCCTAACTATCAAACAGCCTAACGCTTATGCCGCGTGACAGGCATCCTGCAATTCCCTTTCATTGCGCTTTGCTCTTCGCACTAATTGATGTAGCTCGCGCACACCATCGGGCCAAATACCTAAATTAGATTCACTGTTAATGTGGCCAAGATTATTAAGCCGCAAAAAATCTGCACCCCATTGCAGCGCCCAATACGCAGCCTTGCTATCGCTCATCCAAGGGTCATCATTACTCGCAATAATTTTGGCGGTAATATTGAGCGAGCTTTGCGGAAGTTTTTGCGCAATAGAAAATTTATCAGGATCTGCGGGTGCGACTAAGAATAACGCTGCAATTTTATCGGGAAATTCCGCCGCAATACTTGCACTGGCTAATGCGCCGAAACTATGTGCCACCAAAACAGCCGGCTGATTTAGCTCAGCCAATTTTTTTATGATTGCCGCGCGCCACTTGTCCAAACTGGGTATTGCCCAACCATCCAACTCAATGCGTTTACTGTTAGGCAATTGGGCTTGCCATAGGCTTTGCCAGTGATGTTTATCGCTATTGTGTAATCCCGGCACAATAATAATAGGATAGTGCTCAAGAGCCAGAGGCAAATGAAAGCTCTTTGCGTGGGTAAATAACATCATCGTGCTCCTCTCAACATTGTCTGCGAACTTATATTTCATCAATTTTCAACTTAAAATCTTAATAGCAGGCAGCATACTTACCCTTAAAAAAGTTTAACAATAATATTTTAACCTCAGCTTATTCCAAACAATTCGTTATGTCGTTCGTTATAAGCTAATAAAAAAACAGTATTTTTAGTTTTAAAACTTCGTGTTTACTATGGCGCAGTCGCTGAGCAAACATGCTCGGTCAATATTTTATATATAACGAGCAAGGCTTTCATCATGGCAAATTACCGCAATGCATTGGTCGATGCCGATATTGGCGAGGAAGTACTAACAGAAATAAAACGTCAGTTAGCACATATTCAATTCGGATCATTGGAAATTCAAATTCACAATGGGCAAGTCGTCCAACTGGAACTCAAAGAAAAGAAGCGCTGGGGGAAAAGCGAACACGCTAAGTAATCAGTCGTCATTAATTAAAAAATTAAACACACATACAACACTGACCGGATCACCGGAGGTGATATGAAAACTTTGGAGTTAGTATGTCATTTCAACGCAATTTATTTCAACACAATGGACCGGTCAATCGATCAAAACAATTTGCACAAAAATTATTGCCAGCTGCTTTAGGTTTGCTGATCTCTGTTAACGCCTCTGCCGGTTTTCCCACAATTTATGGGAAAATTGATTTAACGTTGAGTCAATATAATCTTGAAAAAAATGATTTTGGTGCGGGCGCAATTGCGGGTACCTTTAAAAATACTGGCGCAGCAGGAACTACCACGGAGCTTAATAATACTTCTTTAGAAAGTAATAGCTCCCGCTTTGGTATTAAGGGCGATGCCGATGTTGCTGAGGGTTTAAAAGTAGTTTACAAAATTGAATACGGTGTGGATGTTGATAATGGTACCAACAGTAATGGCCGCGAATTAACACAACGTAATATCACAGCAGGCTTGCAAGGCGATTGGGGAACAATTATCGGCGGTAAAAATGATACACCCTTAAAAACATTGCAAACCAACAGTGTCTATCAATCAGATATTGACCGCTTTAACGATTTACCTCTGGCTGATATTGGCACTTATTTAGTTGGCGAAAATCGTACGGATAATACCATTCAATATTCTTCACCGATTTTGTTTGGTGGTTTAGAAATTAACCTCGCCGCAATTCAAAGCGAAGAAACAGGTGTTGCCGTACCGGTTGCAGGGACTGCAACACCTAACCCGCAAAATGATAATGGTTTTGCTGCAGGTAAATCGTTCTCAGTAGTTTACGGAAAAGCCAAATGGTATGCCGGTGTTGCAGTTGATAACAATGTTGCGGCAACTGATGCTGTGCGCGCTGTGGGTGAAGTTACTGTTGGCCCGGTGAAAATCGGCGCCATTTATCAAACTGCCAAGCGCCATGAAGACTTTGATGTGATCGGGCCTTTCTCAACATTTATTAATTCTACGGGCACAACTGTCGGTGCACAGAATGGATTAAATCCTTTCAGTGAATGGGATGGTGTTGCCGGTAGTAGCTACAAAAAACAAAATGGTTATGTAGTGAATGCATTGTGGAAAATTGCAGGGCCTTGGTCTGCAAAAATTCAATACGGTCACTCAACCAGTACACCCACACCTGTACCTACAACTGTACCGCCCACTACGGCACCAACAGAGTATGAAGATGTAGATGTGGATGCCATAGCAGCAGGTGTGGATTATAAATTTAATGACGCGACTCGTGTGTTTGCTTACTACGCCACTGTAAAAGCAGAAGGTGATGCACGCATCAGCACTGAAGCGACTACGGATAAAACCTTTGCATTGGGTTTTGATTTTAAGTTTTAAATTAACCGAGGAGGCATGAACCCCGACATTCTTTCTGAGACACGCTGCAAGTACGTCCATGTAAGCTCGACGTCGGCATCCATGCCTCCGACGGTCACAGAAAGAATATCGGGGCTCATGCTGATATATTTTCGCGATAGAAAAATTTAAAAACCACAGAGAATTTTAATGATGAAATTGATTAACACACTATCCCTTATCGCAGGTGCCTTGCTGTTATCAACAGCCGCAGTTGCAAAAGATGTAAAACTATTAAATGTTTCTTACGATCCCACCCGTGAACTTTATCGCGAATACAATATTGCGTTTGCAAAACATTGGTTAGCCAAAACGGGGGACAAGGTTACAGTAGAACAATCTCATGGCGGTTCTGGTGCACAGTCGCGTTCAGTGATTGATGGCCTGCAAGCGGATGTAGTAACTTTTGCGTTGGCGGGCGATATTGATCCCCTCGCAAGAATTGGTAAATTAATTCCTGAAAATTGGGAAACACGCTTGCCGCAACATTCTGCTCCTTATACATCCACTATTGTATTTTTAGTGCGCAAAGGCAATCCCAAACACATTAAAGATTGGGATGATTTAATTAAAAAAAATGTAGAAGTTATTACGCCTAACCCAAAAACTTCCGGTGGTGCGCGTTGGAATTATTTAGCCGCGTGGGGTTTTGCGAAAAGGAAATTAGGTTCTGACCAAGCGGCGCAAGACTTCGTGGCCAAGCTCTACAAAAATGTACCGGTTTTGGATTCTGGTGCACGCGGCGCAACGACAACTTTCGTACAACGCGGTATTGGCGATGTATTACTTACTTGGGAAAACGAAGCTTTTCTGGCAGTGAATGAATTAGGTGCAGACAAAGTTGAGATTGTTGTACCTTCCGTTTCCATTCTGGCGGAAGCCTCTGTCACGGTAGTCGATAAATATGCAGATGCACATGGCACACGTGTCCTTGCAGAAGAATATTTAAAATACCTTTACACCAAAGAAGGCCAAAACATTATTGCGAAAAACTTTTATCGCCCTCGTGATAAAGAAGTTGAAGCAGCTTACGCCAATAAATTTCCTAAAATTGAATTGTTCACTATAGAAGATTTTGGTGGCTGGAAAAAAGCCCAACCAGAACACTTTGGTGATGGTGGGATTTTTGACAAGATTTATCAATAAAACGACGAGAGAGTTGCGAACGAAATATTGCCAGTAGGTAGATTGTACCTACTAGCAACTTCTTGTTGCTGACTTATGTTTTTCTAAGTTACCTGACCACAGGTACTGACGAGATTTTTGTAATGAGTGTCTTAACTTCTACGGATGCAGTGCCCCACCAGCAACTACAAAACAAGGAACCCTGGGTAAAGAAATCAGTACTTCCAGGTTTTGGTTTGTCATTTGGCTATTCAACGCTCTACGCAAGCTTGTTGGTTTTTATTCCGCTGGCAGCATTAATCGTAAAAAGTTTTGGCTTACCACTCGATCAACTCTGGGATGTGGTCAGCAATAAACGCGCATTGGCGAGCTATCGTTTAACCTTCGGCGCTTCGTTTATTGGAGCACTCATTAATTTAATATTTGGATTTATCCTGGCCTGGGTTCTGGTGCGTTATAAATTTCCCGGCAAACGCATTGTCGATGCAGTGGTAGATTTACCCTTCGCGTTACCCACAGCGGTTGCGGGCATTGCACTTACCGCTCTCTATGCGCCCAATGGCTGGATCGGCCAATGGTTTGCATTGTTTGGAATTAAAATTGCCTACACCTGGATTGGCGTCACCATAGCGCTGACGTTTATAGGTTTGCCATTTGTAGTGCGCACCGTACAACCGGTATTGGCAGATCTGGAAGCAGAAGTTGAAGAAGCCGCTGCAAGTTTGGGTGCAAGTCGTTGGCAAACATTCACACGGGTTCTATTACCCGCACTTTTACCATCCTTACTAACAGGCTTTGCACTTGCATTTGCGCGAGCAATTGGCGAATACGGCTCAGTGGTTTTTATCAGCGGTAATATGCCTTACCGCACTGAAATTACACCGCTATTAATTATGACGAAACTCGAACAATTCGATTACGCCGGTGCAGCTGCACTCGGTAGCGTGATGCTATTGTTTTCTTTTATTTTGTTGCTACTGATTAATTTACTGCAACACTGGAGTCACAAAAGGACGGGAGGTTAATCATGGCTGGTTCCATTTCAAATTTAGGTCATAACACTGCAGCAAAAAAAAATCATAGCGCTGGCATTCGCGGAATAGCAAAGCAAAGTGCAACGAGCGAAGCGCGCTGGATTCGTTGGTCATTAATTAGTATCGCGATGTTATTTCTCGCACTATTTTTAATTTTGCCATTGGTCATTGTGTTCACTGAAGCATTTGCTAAAGGCATGGGAGTTTATGTTGCAGCAATTACTCACCCCGATGCCGCAGCAGCAATTAAACTGACATTGCTAGCTGCAGCAATTGCAGTTCCGTTAAACGTCGTGTTTGGTTTAGCAGCAAGTTGGGCAATTGCAAAATTTCAATTTAAAGGTAAACAAATAGTTATCACCTTAATTGATTTACCTTTCGCAGTTTCACCCGTGGTAGCGGGTTTAATTTATATGTTGTTATTTGGTGCGCAGGGATTATTTGGCCATTGGTTAATGGATCACAATGTACGCATTATGTTTGCGGTGCCGGGTATTGTGTTAGCAACTGTATTTATTACCTTTCCGTTTATAACCCGCGAATTAATTCCTTTGATGCAAGAGCAAGGCAAGGAACAAGAAGAAGCGGCAATTACATTAGGTGCAAATGGTTGGCAAATGTTTTTCCGCGTTACATTACCTTCCATCAAATGGGCTTTGCTCTACGGCATCATTTTGTGTAATGCCCGCGCTATGGGTGAGTTTGGTGCAGTAAGTGTCGTCTCGGGAAAAATTCGTGGGCAAACCAACACCATGCCATTGCATATTGAAATTCTTTACAACGAATACCAATTTGCCGCCGCCTTTGCGGTTGCATCACTACTGGCATTATTGGCGCTAGTGACACTGGTATTAAAAAGTGCGTTGGAATGGAAAGCGGCACGTGAACATGAAATTGCTGTTCTCACCGCGCAGGCGCAATAATTAAACTTATTATGTAGTAAGTTTTGGAGTCGTCATTCTCGCGCAGTGGGAATCCAGCTCTTGGTTATGGAATAACTTTACTATTTTACAGCTGGATCCCCACTACGCGAGGATGACGGCGTAGAACTTTTGTGAGAAAAATTATGAGTATCGAAGTCCGTCAACTAAATAAAAATTTCGGCGCTTTCTCGGCGTTGAATAATGTATCGCTGGATTTCCCTACGGGAGAATTGGTGGCATTACTCGGCCCGTCGGGCTGTGGTAAAACAACATTGCTGCGCATTATTGCAGGCTTGGAAAATCCCGATAGCGGGACAGTACTTTTTCATGGCGAAGAAGCAACTAATGTTCATGTGCGTGAGCGCAACGTAGGTTTTGTTTTTCAACACTACGCGTTATTTCGTCATATGACGGTGTTTGATAATGTCGCCTTTGGCTTAAGTGTGCGCCCCAAAGAAACTCGCCCCACCAAATTAGAAATAAAAAAACGTGTGCATGAATTATTAGAATTAGTGCAGCTGGATTGGCTGGCTGATCGCTACCCACATCAATTATCCGGCGGCCAACGTCAGCGTATTGCATTAGCACGCGCACTCGCCGTTGAGCCAAAGGTATTATTACTCGATGAACCTTTCGGTGCACTCGATGCAAAAGTGCGCAAAGATTTACGCCGCTGGTTGCGTCGTCTGCATGATGAATTACATATCACATCTATTTTTGTCACCCATGATCAGGAAGAGGCAATGGAAGTTGCAGATCGCATCGTAGTGCTAAATAAAGGTAAGATCGAACAAATTGGTTCGCCGGATGATATTTATAACAATCCTGCCAGCCCTTTTGTTTATGATTTTATTGGCCAGGTAAATTTATTCCACAGCCGTGTTGATCACGGTTGGGCACATATCGGTGATTACAAATTACCGGCGCCGGAATTTAGCAGTGTCAATAATCAAACTGCGATTGCTTATGTTCGCCCACACGATATTGAATTAACGCAAGAGAATATAGAAGGTTCTATTCCAGCAACAGTTTCCCATGTCAGTACTGCGGGCTCTGTTTTACGAATCGAACTTACTAATAAATTAAGTGATGATGTGATTCATGTTGAATTGCCACGCTCGCAAGAGCGTTCGTTAGATTTAAGCGTAGGCGCGCAGGTATATGCAAAACCGACGACTTCGAAAGTATTTTTGCAGAGATAAATTTTTCCCACGACAATGCAATTACTGAAACAATCGATAAGCGCGCCAACATCGAGAATATTTTTTGTAGAAATTTCTCTTTTTATGGAAAGTTCACAGTGTCGGCGTTGCAGAATGCAAACTATGTTTATCTGGGGATATGAATTTCGGTTATGATCCCATCACAGCTGGTGATTTTAGTCACGGAAAATCACAGGTAATCACATGCCTCATAGAGCGCATTTATTCTCCTTACGAATCGGCCATGCATTTCGCGAAAGCTGTTTTCAAGAACGCTACACGAGCATACGTTTTAGAAAAGATTTACTAGCGGGAATTACGGTAGGAATTATCGCCATACCCTTGGCGATGGCATTAGCTATTGCAAGCGGTGTGGCACCGCAATATGGGCTTTACACAGCCGCTATTGCGGGATTTATTATTGCGCTTAGCGGAGGCTCTCGCCTCAGCATTTCCGGCCCCACAGCGGCCTTCGTGGTAATCCTTTATCCCATTACGCAAAAATACGGGCTCAGCGGCTTGCTATTGTACAGAATGGTGGCGGGAATGATGCTGGTGAGCTCGCACTTTATTGCGAACGCGATAAAGGTATTATTGTGCAATTAGAAAGCGTAAATATGGTGGATGCCGGCGGAATTTCCGCACTAACTAAATTAATTGAACATGGCAAAAAAAATCACGTGCAAATTATGTTAACGAATGTACAAGAACAGCCACTACACACACTAAAAAAAGCCAACCTCACAGTGCATGATGACGTATTGCAGATATTTCCTACACTGCAGGAAGCTTGCGCTGCAGCAAATTTATAAATGGATTCGGATAAATAAATTAGAGCGCCATGTTCACGTGCCTACACCAACAAATCATCAAGCCCGCCAACTTTTGCGAGCGCAGCCATGTTTGCAGGTAACTGTTGAATGTGCAGCGTTTTTTGTTTTATCTGCGCAGCACGCAGCCAACCCAGCAGTAACGCAACACCGGCACTACTGCTGTAAGTAACCTTACTGAGATCGACATTGCATTGCGACGGTGCAGAATCCTGTAACCACTGCTGCCCTTGCATATCCACATCCAGTACTGATTCAAAATCAAGTACGCCAGCTAGTGCAAGCGTATCGCCATTAATACTGACAGTCGCAAGCGAAGCCATTATTTTTTTGTCTCTTTACTAGCTGAGTCGGTTTTAACTTGACTCGCGGTTTGCGGTTCAACTTTCCAATTCGCAATGACTTTATCAAGATCGCCTTTATTCAAATCTGCTGATGCTGCAAACTGGCTGCGATAGGTAAGGCCAAGATTAATACCCTCAATAATTAAATTTTGCAATTTCCATTCGCCGTTTTTGTTGCGGCGCATGCTGTACTGTATGACGTATGGTTTGCCGGAATCGTTGAAAATATTCTGCATAACGGTTACTGAACCAGAAGCTAAATCATCACCCTTACGCAATGGTAGTGTTTCAATTTTTTCGCCTTTAAAGTTTAGCAACCCGTTAGCATAGGTATCAACAAGCCCCTGCTTGAAGGTGGCATTAAAACGCTGGATGTGTTCGTTGAATGCGGTTTTTTCCGCTTCAGAAGTAAGTGCTTTATAACGCTGCCCACTGGCATAAGTGCCCATCACGCCCCGTGTAAAATTATCGAAATCAATTACTTTTTCCAGCACCCCGGTGACCTGAGTTTTAAAGCGTCCAGGATCTTTTTCGGAGTAACCTTTGGCATCTTTTATAATGGCAAGTACCTGTTCAGTTGTTTGCTGCACAACTTGATGGGGAGTTTGAGCTTGATCTGCCGCGTTAGCCGGTGAAATCAACGCAACGCTGCAAACAACACCCGCGAGTAAAAAATATTTTACGATTTTAATCATTTTCATTGATCCTTTTTACTGCCCATACTGGTAAGCACTTTGCTGATCAAATCTTCAAGTACAAGTGCGGATTGTGTATCAACGATTTCACTGCCATCTTTAAGTACATCGGCATCGCCACCTACCGAAATCGAAATATATTTTTCACCGAGAATACCCGCAGTTTGAATGGCTGCAATACTATCCAGCGTTAAATAATTTACGTTTTTCTGAATGGCCATTTCAACTTTTGCACGGTTATCTTTAGGGTCAAGCACAATATGCGTAACCCGCCCGATGACTACACCTGCAACGGTAATTTTCGCTCGCTCTGCCAACCCTGACGCGTTGCTAAAATGTGCGTAGAGTTTGTAGGTATCGCGATTGCTGTCGTGAATATTTATTCCACTCACTTGAATCGCGAGAAACGCCAACGCGAGAATACCTGTCAGCATAAAAGCACCGACGCTAATTTCAATCGTACGACTGCGCATAATTAACCAACTCCAAACATAATGGCGGTAAGCAAAAAATCCATCGCCAGAATAGCTAGCGACGAATACACCACAGTGCGAGTAGTAGCAGCACTGATTCCTTCGGAAGTGGGAACGACATCATAGCCCTGAAATACCGCAATCCAGGTCACCACCACACCAAATACAACTGACTTGATCAAGCCATTCACTATGTCTTCGCGAAAGCCAACCGAACTTTGCATATTCGCCCAGAAGGATCCCGCATCCACATGTAACCAATGAACACCCACAACAACAGCGCCCCATATCGCTACCATATTAAAAATTTGCGCGAGTATCGGCATAGCAATCATGCCAGCCCACAATCGTGGGCGCAGAATGCGCTTGAGCGGATCAACACCAATCATTTCCATCGAGGCAAGTTGTTCAGTAACCTTCATCAAACCAATCTCTGCGGTAAGTGCTGAACCCGCGCGCCCGGCAAAAAGCAGAGCCGCCACAACTGGCCCTAATTCACGCAATAACGACAAGGAAACGAGCTGACCGAGTGCTTGATCAGCACCGAAACGAACCAGTACGGTATAACCCTGTAGTGCCAATACCATCCCAATAAATAAACCTGAAACCACAATAATAATCAGCGAATATACGCCGACAAAATACAACTGACGAATCAGCAAACTCGGGCCATTACGCCAATCCGGCAGCCCCACGATTGAGCGCCACCATAACAAGCTGGCACGCCCCAATACGCTGAGCGTATCCAAACCATTAGCACCGAGACGCTGCAAAAAATTCAGCACTACACGCGCTCCTGCATGGACTCTTGCACCGGCTCTAAATGTAAATCTTGTCGATAATTCGGCGCGGGATAGTGGAATGGCACTGGGCCATCGGCTAATCCGCAAATAAACTGGCGCACACGCGGCTCATCAGTATTCATAATTTCTTCGGGCGTGCCGCGACCAATAATTTTTCCGTCAGCAATCACATAAATATAATCGGCGATGCTCGCGGTTTCGTGCACATCATGCGAAACAATAATGCTGGTTAAACCCAAGGTATTGTTCAGCAAACGAATTAATTCCACTAGCATGCCTTTCGAAATTGGATCCTGGCCAGTGAAAGGTTCGTCATACATAATCAATTGCGGATCGAGCACAATGGCACGCGCCAACGCAGCGCGACGTGCCATCCCGCCAGACAATTCACTTGGCATCAAATCGCGCGCACCGCGCAAACCCACGGCATGTAATTTCATTAACACCACATCGCGAATCATGGTTTCTGACAGACGCGTATGCACACGCAAGGGGAAAGCAATATTTTCAAAAACAGTGAGATCAGTAAACAAGGCGCCGCTTTGAAACAGCATGCCAATTTTGCGCCGTACTGCAAATAAGTCATTGCGATTTAATTGTGGGATATTGTTGCCGTCGAGAAGAATCGAACCGTTATCAGGGTATAGCTGGCCACCAATAAAGCGCAATAACGTCGTCTTCCCTGTACCGCTCGGCCCCATAATGGCAGTAATTTTACCGCGCGGAATATCGATATCGACGCCATTGAAAATCCAGCGCTCGCCACGCTGAAAACACAAATTACGAATTTCAATGAGATTGTGCTTGTCACCTGTATTCTGCTCTGTCATACGCTGCTCGAAACTAAGTGATGTTGCTCAAAGCGACTATAAAGTAAAAAAAAACATCGCAATGTTCGCTGGCACTCAGTGTAAGCCCTAAAAATCAAATTATTTTTCCGCCGCCACAGCAAGCAGCTGTAATTTGTTAGGCGAGTTTGAACGCAAGGTGCTGTTTAATGCCCGCCCATTCGTGCTTAACAATACTGTAAAGAACCGAGTCTCTAAGGCGGCCATTTGGCATTACCATGTGGCTGCGCATCAGACCCTCTTCTTTTGCGCCCAAACGCAGTATTGCATTGCGTGATGCGTTATTTAAATAATCAGTGATAAATTCCACACGATTAAGATTCAGCGTTTCAAAAGCATGATTCAACATTAAGAATTTTGCTTCGGTGTTAATAGGCGTTCTTTGCCAGGATGCGCCTAAAAATGTAAAGCCAATTTCAACACGCTTATTGGCAATATTTGCTTTCATGAAACGTGTAGAGCCAACCACTGTTCCAGTGCTTTTTTCTATAGTCGCAAACGACAGCCCATCACCTGCCGCAAAAAGCTCCTGCGCATAATTAAAAAATGAATCTATATTATCTGGGTGTGGCACTAGGGTTACATACAGATTCCACAGCTCGCCATCAGCAATGGCAGCACAAAGCCCTTCTTTATGCTTTAACGATAAAGGCTCTAATCTTACAAATTTTCCTTCTAGAGTAACTTCTTGAAATTTCATAATGCTCCCAAGCATAACGTTAAAACACATAGCAGTACTTAAGTTGTAGTTTTATGGAATGATGTTTGATTGCTTTGACAAAGCTTATAGATCTGCAAAGGCCTCCCATTCTTGCTCATAACCGGCACTTCTAAAATACGCCATTAATGTGTTGATAATTTTTTCAAGTAAAAAATCACACTCAATGGGACTAT
>JANYIO010000036.1 GCA_025362015.1 Gammaproteobacteria bacterium
TTAAATTCTCGTTGTTCAGTTCTGTTGTAAATTTTTTCAAGAAAGTTTGTGCTATTTTTCGCACACGTAGAAAGTTAGCATTGTGCTTGCCGTTAATTTTTGTTAATGGCCTAAAAGCAAAAGCATTTTTAGGTTTGCGTGGGCTCAGGCATAATCGCTATTTATAACAAGTCGGTCAAACGGACAGGTTTTAAGTTGCACTTTTGTGAATTTGCTACGCAAATTTTGTCACAAAACTACAACTTAAAACCTGCCGTTTACCTCAGCGTTATGTTTGCCAATGGCGTGCATTATGCCATCCTGCAAAACCATTTTAGTTTTTACAAGAAATTCAATTTTGTATTTAAATGCTAGGAGAACATTGTGTTAACTGAAATGGAAGGCGAATTGCTGGCAATGTGTGAAGAAGATTTCATCACTATATCTTTGGCAAAAAAAGTCCTCAGTTTTTGGTACGGTAAGCATATTTCAAAAAAGTGCATAATTAGTATGCTGTATCGTTTGGCTAAGCTAAAATTAATACGCTGGAATTATAAAGATGGCTGTAAGCATTACATAAGTAACAGTTTACGTTACGCAATAATAGGAAATAAAGACCTTACATTTAAGGCAACAAATTCCGGTTTAATTTACTTACAAGAATAATTGAACCTTGAAAAATGAACATAACAAGTCGCTCAAGCACCGCGCACTACGTGCGCTGGACAGTTTTTAAGTCGCAGTTTTGTGGTTTTGCTGCGCAAAAGTAGTCCACAAAACCGCAACTTAAAAACTGCCGCTTAGCTCGGCGTTATAGATTGGAAAGCATTTTTATGCGCTTCGTAAGAAAGTAGTTTGCTAAAAAGCTCTGTTACTTAAACGTACCCCGTAGAAAGTGTTTAAATCACATTCTATGTGCACTCGTTGAGCGCTGAGAATCGAGTTTGCTTGGCAAGCAACAACGCGCGCTGTAGTGCGAAGGTCGCACTTGTTTGGGGTAAATTGAATTCTAGGCTTATATTTTTTTATTGCCGTTTTTGTGTCGCTGTAGTTAGTTCGCGTTTATCTTGAAATGGCGAAGTTGAAATGTAGTTTTTAAAGTGCCTGTTCTAGTCGTGTTATAACAAGGCCATCAAACACGTTCCGCTTCGCTCCACTGGACAGAATTTAAGTTGCGCTTTTGTGGTTTTGCTGCGCAGAAGTATTCCACAAAACCGCAACTTAAATTCTGCCGTTTATAGCAACGTTAGGAACCATCCCACTAAGCAAAGGAGTATTTTTAATGACATTAACAGACTGGAAAGACTTGGCAACTATTGTTGGTATTGTGATCGCATTGCTTGCTTATCTTACTAATTCCTACTTTCAAATTAGAAATAAAAATATTGAAAACCTAAAAAGATATTTTGATGCACATGATAAGTTATTTGAACCTGAGGGGTTCATCATGTCAAACATCAAGGAATTTGAAGGAAATTCATATAAAAGGGACACGTCTAATACTGAAATGGAAAAGAAGCTAAATCGCTTTCTTGGTGACGTAGAAAAAATAGCTTATCTAACATCTCATAATGCAGTCCCTTCTACAGTACAAGTTTATATGTTCGGCTGGTTCGCAAAAAAAATTCAGCCGCATCTAACCAATGGAGAAAGAGATAATATCTTTTGGGAGTTGGCTATCCATTATATTGAAGAATTGAATAAGGCTGCTGCTGACTATGAAAAGCTACCAAATGAAAAGCGGGAAAAATATTTAAAAAAGAATACTCTTGCATATAAAAAATATTCCTAACAAGTCGTTGCAGCACCGCTCCGGCACTACGTGCCTGCGCTGGACAGTTTTTAAGTCGCGGTTTTATGGTTTTGCTGCGCAAAAGTATTCCATAAAACCACAACTTAAAAACTGCCGCTGAACTCGGCGTTAAAAATTCGAAATTGGTTTAGTTTTTTGTGGTCGTGAATACACGCGTACTTTTTTACTTGTGTTAACTCTAAGAAAGAGTCGCACTTGTAAAGTCTGTAATTGCGTTCTTTAGCTCTTCGGGGTTTTCGCTGTGAACAAAATCGGTTTTCGTTCACAGCCAGTTTGGTGTTTTAACTGGGCAGGTTTTCTAAACAAGTTTTTTTGGGTTCTCGGGTTGTGCAAGTTTGGTAAAATTAACGGCAGATAGTTTTAAATAGTAAGCTGCGGCCAAAAGTGAGCATTCTTTTTGTGCTCTTGCCAATAAGTGAAAATGCGGTAATCTTTGGCTTGTTACTTTTTATCTGGCACAAGTAGTTGTCGGTTCAAAAACGTATTCTATTGTTTTTCAAACCATCAAATGTTTAACAAGTCGTTGCAGCATCAGTCGCTGCGCTCCTTGGACAGTTTTTAAGTCGCGGTTTTATGGTTTTGCTGCGCAAAAGTATTCCATAAAACCACAACTTAAAAACTGCCGCTGAACTCGGCGTTATAAATACAAACTGCTAGTAAATCTTAGTTTGTATGCTTCGGTTAGTTTGTGCAGGGTTCACAAGGAAATAGCTTATCTGAATTTGTAGCATTTTTGTTTGTGCAATTCTGAAAACGTAGTTACATTACTCGCTAAGAAAAATCTGTGAAAATGCAGTTTTGTTTTAGTGCATGTTAACTGTTTGCTTGGTTAGCGGTGTTCTAAAATAGTAACGGCTTTGTTTGCAA
>JANYIO010000083.1 GCA_025362015.1 Gammaproteobacteria bacterium
GGGTTCGGATGAATATTTTGTTACTGGTATTTCTAACAACACAACGTCTAATGCAACATCTATTTCCAGCACACCGAATATTGAGTTGTCACCATTTTTCAGTGGAATTTCTCTCGACGTTACACCACAAATTTCCGAAGACGGTGAGGTTATTTTACATATTCACCCCGTGGTAAGCGATGTCAGCGATCAGCAAAAAGTATTTACTGTAGGTGATAAAAATTTCTCGCTGCCATTGGCACTGCGCGGTATTCGTGAATCAGACAGTATTGTAAAAGCGGGGAATGGCCAGGTCATTGTGTTGGGTGGTTTAATGCAAGAAAGCAAAAATAATACCGATGGTAAGCGCCCGGTATTGGGGGATATTCCAATCCTAAATACTTTATTTCGTACCAAAGCTAAATCTAAATCTAAAACAGAATTGGTTATTTTATTACGTCCAATAGTGGTGGATGACAATGCGTGGAAAGATCAATTAGAGCAAAGTCAGGAAAGAATGAAAAATATAGGCGATGCCTACAGAAAACAATAATATCCGAGGTTCTTATGTATCGTCAGCATTTTGGATTAGGGGAGCATCCGTTTTCGCTGACACCTGACACACAATTTTTTTTCAACAGTGAAAGTCACAGCCAAGTATTAAGTACCGTCTTGCTTGCATTGCGCCACAGTGAAGGGTTTATCAAAATCGTTGGTGAAGTCGGTACCGGTAAGACATTATTGTGCCGCATGTTGTTAGCTAGCTTGGGCACTAATTTTAAAACAGCTTATATTCCCAATCCTTATCTTACTCCTGAAGAGCTAAAATGGTTTTTGGCAGAAGAAATAGGTATTACTTATTCGCCATCCATGCCATCTTATCAGCTCCTCAAAGAAATTAATGAGCGCTTAATTGCACTTGCTGAACAACGGCTTCAAGTTGTATTGGTGGTGGATGAAGCGCAGGCTATGCCGCGCGAAACCATTGAAGCTTTGCGCTTGTTAACTAATTTGGAAACTGAAAAGAATAAATTATTACAAGTTGTTTTAATTGGTCAGCCCGAGTTAGATGATTTATTAAATCGGCCCGATTTACGTCAACTAAAACAACGTATTGTGTTTGCTGAATACTTACAAGGAATTTCCCGTAAAAAAATAGCGAACTATATTACTTATCGTTTAACTTCTGCAGGTTATAGCGGTGCTCAATTATTTTCAGGTTCGGCCACGGCATTACTTTATCGCGCATCTGGTGGGGTTCCACGCTTAATTAATGTTATTGCACATAAAGCAATGCTTATTGCCTACGGCGAAAAAAGCGAACGAGTTACGCGCGCGCATGTTGCCAGTGCTACTGCAAATACTCAGGAAAGTCGTTCGTTGGGACGCATGCTGGCAAAGCGTTATTATTGGCTCTGGCCGAGCGTGGCGGCTGTAAGCGTATGTGTATTCATAGTCTTTGTTGCAACTTCATACAATAAGATTCCACATGTTTTTAGTCAGCCGGCAGCAATTGTTGCGAGCATTGAAAAAAATACGAAGCCGATAGTAACTTCTGCTGAGAACATCGTAGCTTCTCCAGAGAATATAATAACTTCTACAGAGAACATACCAGCTAAAGCGGTTGTTAAAGAAGTTGTTGTAAAAGAAACGGGTCCAGAAAACAAAATTGTCGAAAAGTCAATGATTGACAATGCCGTGCTTGACGGCCCCGTACTAGACAGCCCTGTACTCGACAATTCCGTTACTGAAAGCCCCTCTGATAAAAACGATGAGCAATTGAAAAACCGCATCGCCGATTTGTTGTTGCAAGCAAACCGTGCCTTGGCGATGGACAGATTAACCTCGCCGATTGAAGATAATGCGTTTGGGTATTATAAAAATATTTTAGCCTTAGCTCCTAATGACCCGCAAGCGCATGCAGGTTTGGAAGTTATTGCGGCGCGTTATTTTGCGAAGGCACAAGAGCAATTGAATCTGGGTAATCGTGTACAAGCGGAAACTTTTAAACAGCGTGCGAATGTTGTTGCCCCGGAATATTATCGTGAGCATGAAATAGTAAGCGTGTCACCGGATTCACAAGTTGTGGAGTCGTTATCGATAGGGTCTAACTCTCTGTCTGCAACATCACCTGCGGCGCATAACTCGACTATAAAATCAGAAGTTGTAAAGTCTTTTGATGTGACTGAAGCTTCATCCGTAAATGTTGTGCCTAATGCCGGGTGGAAAGATGAACAAATGGCTTTGCATGCAAATGAATTAATGCAACAAAATAAAGCTATACAAGCGATAGAGTTATTAAAAAACTTTATTGTTAATGAAGCAAAACCCATTCAATCAACCATAGTGTTGGCCGATATTTATTTACAGCAGGGTAATACTCAAGCGATAGGAAATTTGTTGCATGATGCAGATTATTTGCCACCCGTTGAAAAAGCAAAAATGAAGGCGCAATTATTTGCAGCTCAAGGTGATACACCCGCAGCAATTAGTGCGTTGGAACAACAATTATCGGCGGCTGATAATAATGAGCAATACGGCGCATTCCTGGCGAGTCTTTATCATAAAACAGGTCAGTACCAACAATCAGTAGTGAGTTACCAGCGTTTGTTAAAAAGTTACGGAGAGAAACCGGCTTATTGGTTAGGTTTAGCTTTGGCTTTTGATGGTTTGACGCAACACAACAATGCCTTGCAAGCCTATCAGCACTTGCGTGAATTTCCGCAATTGCAGGTGCAGGTTAAAACTTACGTAGATAAACGGATTGCTGCCCTGCGCAGTGAGTGAGGCAACTATGATATCTCCCGCACCAAAACGTATTCGTCTCGGTGATTTGCTCGTCGAAAAAAATATGATTACTCAAACTCAGTTGCAGCATGCGCTGCAGGAACAGAAACTGAGTGGGCGGAAGTTAGGTAATCAATTAGTTGAACTGCGTTATGTAGAAGAAAATGATTTACTCAATTTGCTTTCTTCGCAGTTACAAATTCCTTTTATACAATTAAAGCAGTTTCGTTTTGATAAAGAGCTGGTGCAGAAATTACCTGAAACCAGTGCGCGCCGTTATCGTGTAGTAGTATTGCGTGAGGATATTGATGGCTTATTGTTGGGAATGGCTGATCCTACGGATATTTTTTGTCTTGATGAGTTGCAACGCATTCTTCAAAAGAATCTAAAGCCAGCGGTGGTTCGCGAGTCAGAATTGTTGGATGTATTAGATATTGCCTATAGCCGCGCGAGTGAGATTGCCACCCTTGCGGGAGAGTTGGATGATGAACTGCAGGAATCTGCAGTGGATTTGGATGATTTTATTGCGCAATCAGCAGATGGTGATGCGCCAGTCGTGAAGTTGCTGAAAAAAATATTTGAAGAGGCAATCAACAATAAAGCTTCTGATATTCATATTGAACCAGATGAAAAAGTGTTGCGGATTCGCAATCGTATTGATGGCGAATTAATTGAACAAATTATGAATGAAAAGCGCATCGTCTCCGCATTAGTGGTGCGCATAAAATTAATGGCAAATTTGGATATATCAGAAAAACGTTTGCCACAAGATGGTCGTTTTAATTTAAAAATTAAACATCATAATATTGATGTTCGTTTATCGACGATGCCAGTGCAATTCGGTGAATCTATTGTAATGCGTTTGCTGGATCAAACCAGCGGTGTTCTTGCGCTTGATAGTGTTGGTATGCCTGCGACTATGGTTGATCGCTTTCGCAAAATTATTACTCGTCCGCATGGGTTGGTGCTAGTAACCGGGCCAACGGGTAGTGGTAAAACCACTACACTTTACGGCGCCTTGTCGGAATTAAATAAACCCGAGAAAAAAATTATTACCGTAGAAGATCCGGTTGAATATCGCTTACCGAGAATCAGCCAGGTGCAGTTACACGAAAAAATTGGTTTGACCTTTGGTACTGTGTTACGTGCAGCTTTGCGACAAGATCCTGATATTTTGTTAGTAGGTGAAATTCGTGATACTGAATCAGCAGAAATTGCATTGCGTGCCTCTATGACCGGGCACATGGTGTTATCGACTTTGCATACGAATGATGCTGTTACCTCGGCATTGCGTTTAATTGATATAGGTGTGGATGGCTATTTAGTTGCCACGGCATTAAAAGCAATTGTCGCACAACGTTTAGTGCGACGTATTTGCAGTAGCTGTATTCAAAATTACACTCCGGATGCTAGTGAATTACAACTGCTGGCAACTATTGGTAAAGGCAAAAGTTTCACCCATGTAAAATTCCAGCGTGGTACAGGTTGTCCACATTGTCATAATACGGGTTATCGTGGTCGCATCGGTGTGTTTGAAATGTTAGAGCTAAACCAATCTATGGCAGAGGCACTGCGGACTCAGGATATCAATGCATTTACGCAAGCAGCTTACGCAAACCCTAATTTTATTACTTTAAGTGAAGCTGCATTAAATTATGCGATTGAAGGCGTTACTACGCTAGATGAAGTGATGAGTATTAGTGCACAAATAGATGAAGTGTAGTGCGCAAATAGATGAAGTGAATTAATTTTATTTAACACAATTGTTGAGTGCTTATGGCAATTTTTCAATTTAAAGGTCGCAATGCTGAAGGCCGTTTAGTAAATGGTCAAGTTGATGCAACGACGACAGATGCTGCTGCCAATCAATTGATTGGGCGTGGCGTTACGCCTATTTCGCTTGAAGAGCATAAGGTGCAGTTAACCCTATCGGAAAAGTTTGAACGCGCTACTCATCTGGGGCGTGTCAATGATGTTGAGCTAATTATGTTTTGCCGGCAAATGTATACCATTTCGAAGGCCGGCATTCCGCTGGTGAAGGGTTTGCGCGGTTTGGCAGCATCCTTACGCAATTATACGTTTCAAACCACTTTAAACGATATAGTTGATCGTTTGGAGACGGGTGTAGAGTTGTCAACTGCCATGCGTTCACACCCCAAAGTATTTAATAATTTATTTGTCAGCATGGTAAGTGTTGGTGAAAACTCAGGCCGATTGGATTTGGTGTTTAACCAATTGAGCGAATACATGGCACGGGATTTACATACGGTTAAAAGTATTAAAACGGCATTGCGTTATCCAACCTTTGTCTTGATTGCAATTTCAATTGCAATGACGATTATTAACCTTAAAGTAATACCTGCGTTTGCGGGGCTATTTGCAAAGTTCGGTGCGCAGCTACCATTACCTACGCGAATTCTGATTGGTATTTCTAATTTTTTTGTAGATTATTGGTTGTATTTATTGGTTTGTATTGTTGGTGCTTTTTTTTGGATTTATAGCTATGTCGAATCTCCCAATGGTAGCCGTTGGTGGGGCGAAAAAAAATTAGGCATTATCATTGTTGGCGATATTATTGAACGCGCCTCCCTAGCGCGTTATGCCCGCTCGTTTGGTTTGATGCTCAGTGCCGGGTTACCCATATCGAATGCGTTGGAACTTTGTGCCCGTGCCATCGATAATAATTTTCTGGCAGATAAAATTCGTGGCATTCGCACCGGTATTGAGCGCGGTGAAGGTCTATTTCAAACGCATTTAATTAGTGGCATGTTTACACCTTTGGTTTTACAAATGATTTCAGTTGGAGAAGAAAGCGGGCAGGTAGATGTCTTGTTAGCTGAAGTGGCAGAATTTTATGAGCGTGAAGTGGAATACGATATTAAATTATTAAGTGATCGCATTGAGCCATTAATGATTATCATTATGGCTTGTTTTGTCACTGTACTCGCTTTAGGTATTTTCTTGCCTATGTGGGATATGTACAGTATTCAAAAATAACTTTTTTTGCGAGTTAATCTCATGCTCATTGTTGCGGCTTGCCATTATGAATAGCGTCTATGTATAACAAACATGGATTCGCAAGTTTTGAGTTCTATTTTGTGATGGTTGTTATCAGCCTGTTAGTTGTTGTGGGTATACACCGTTATTTACAATTAGCGGAGGAGGTTCAGCGTTTTAGTTTTGAGGCTCTAGCAAAAAATTTTAGCACCGCTATTTATAATGCCCATGAACAATGGTTTATTCGCCATCAAGATCCGGTGTATGAAAATATTGTTGATCTGAGTGGTGAAAAGATTCACATGAGCGAACAAGGCTGGCCATTGTCGGTGATAGATGATAATGCTGTGGCTAATGCAAGCCCAGTACAAGCGGCAAGCATACAATCCTGTGTTCAATTGTGGATGCACTTATTACAAAATCCAAAACCGATTTCCTATATGGGGGGCGATGCTTTTGGTACGCGTGCTTACCACCTGTTGCTAACGGAAACGGGAGAATGTCGCTATCAATTGGTGGTAAAGAATACCATTCAAGTATTTTTTGACTACTCACCAAAAACGGGGCAAGTTGTGATTCATAACCTAGTAGATAGAAAAAAGTAACTTTTTTTTTGTATTATTGGCAACTTGCTATTTGTAAGCTATATTTAAATAACGAAGTGCTTGCTTTCTGGGTGCCGTTAAGGCAGCAGCACCGCAAGGAAAGATTTTTGATTTAGATAATAGGTTTTAGGTTTGCAGTAATTTATTAGCCCTATAACCGCTAACGTTTTATTGACTGTTTAATATATTCATTTTCATTGCTTGGAGTTTTATTATGAAGAATCAACAATCTGGTTTCACCTTGATTGAACTTATTGCGGTAATTGTGGTTTTAGGAATTTTGGCCGCAACAGCCTTGCCAAAGTTTGTCGATATGACGTCGGCAGCTGAGCAAGCTGCTGTGGATGGCGTGGCAGGTAACCTAAGCAGTGCGATGGCATTAAATTATGCGGCGGCGGTGGCATTTACGGCCGGTATTACAGGTGCTGTTGCCGCAACTGCAGTCACTAATTGTTCAAATGGTGCGACTTTATTAGTGGGCGCTGCTTTACCATCAGGTTATACAATTACTCCTGCAGCTATTGCTTCGTTGGGTACAACAGTGGCGTGTACCTTAACCTTAACTAAGGGTGCTACCACTAAAACTGCAACATTCCAAGGTATTGGAGCTTAAAGTGACATTAATCTTTGGCTAACAGTAATGGTGCCGGTTCAGCGAGGATTTACACTTATTGAACTTATCGCCGTGATGGTTATAGTCGGTGTGATGTCTGTTACCTTATTTTCCAAACTCGGTTCTATAAATAGTACTAATGCTCAAGCAGGCCGCGATGATCTTATCGCGGCTTTGTTTTTTGCGCAGCAAACTGCCATGGCGCGCAGTGGAGTGCAGCTTGTAGTAACGGCATCTTCCGTGAGCGTGACTGAAAACCTTCCGCCTGTTACCGCGTTATTGGGTTACCCCTTAAATTTTTCATCTGGCGTGAGCGCTACCCCGATAACATTCTCCTACGATAAATTAGGCCGCACTACGGCAGGAATTATTTCACTAACCGCTTCTGGTGGAAGCGCTACCGTTACGGTGGAGGCGAGTGGTTATGCACATTAAGTCTTCCCGATCTTTGCATATTTTTCACCAGCACGGCGTGAGCCTAATAGAATTAATTTTTTTTATTGTCGTGGTTGGTATCGCAAGCGGCGGCTTAATACAAGCTTACAATTACAGCTTGATGCACAGCGTAGACCCGGTTATAAAAGTGCGCGCGTTAGAATCTGTGCAATCAAAATTGGATGAAATTCTCGCGTTAAAATTTGATGCGAATACCCCAACAGGAGGTATTCCTGCTTGTAATAGTACCGGCACGGGCGCAGCAATTTGTGACAATACGCCTGATGCCGACATGAATGATGTGGATGATTTTAACGGGTTTACGGATACGCCATACACAGGTTACACACGCACTGTCACCGTCACTACGGTAACTGTTGCTACAGCGAATGATGAAAAATTAATTACCGTAAAGGTCACTGCACCACTTAATTTTTCAGTGGCGTTATCTGCGTACAAGGCGAATTTTTAATGCGCCCGTTAATGCAGAAAAATATTTCAATACACAAAAATAATTTTTCAGCGCAGGGTTTTACGTTGATTGAAGTTATTACGGTGATTGTTATTTTATCTATAGTGGCAGTGCTTGGAACTAAATTTGTGGTTGACTCAACAAAATCTTACCAGGCAACGCAAACTCGTTCGAGATTAGTCAACACGGGTCGCCAGGCTGTTGAGCGTATGTCGCGACAACTGCGCATTGCGCTGCCCAATAGCGTGCGTATTACTAACGTTGCGGCTGGCACCGCCTGCGTAGAGTTCATGCCAATTTCGAGTGGTGGAAATTACATTGGCGCTGTGCCAGACGCAGTGAATGGTGCAGCTGCCACGAGTGCAATTAATGTTGCGCCGCACACGATTGATTTTGGAGCGGCGCAATACGTCAGTATTGGCGCAATAACAAGCGCCGAAATTTATGGCCTAAGCCCAGTATCGCGTGCCAGATTAAGTTCGCGCACTGCTACATTATTAAACTTGACTGCGTTGAAAACCTGGCAACGTAATTCTCTGAAGCGACGTTTTTATTTATTGGATTTTCCACAAGCTTTTTGCGTTGTAGCAAATCAATTACGCTTTTATGATAATCAAGATGCAACCAGTGCTAGTGTTAATACAAGTTCTGCTTACAGCATATTGGCCGATAATCTAAGTGCCGCAACACCATTTGCATTAACAGCAGGGAGTGAAAATAAAAATGTTAATGTATTATTAAACATGACATTTACCAATAACGGTGAATCAGTCGTGTTTAATCAATCGGTGATGATTCGCAATGTACCTTAATAATATGCACCTTAATAAAATGCGCTCTGATAAAAAACATTTATCGCAGCCGTCGTTGTTTAAAAAACAACAAGGTTTTTTAATTCCTTTAGCCTTATTTATTTTAGTGGTGATGAGTTTATTTGCAGTGGTGTTGTCGCGTAATACGATTCAAACCAGTAATGCATCAACGCTCGAAATGATTTCTATACAAGCATTTTATACGGCAGAAAGCGGTGGGCAACGCGCCATGAAAACCTTATTTTTCCCTAATGCCAGCACACGGCAATCGGTGGATTTACGTTGTGCAGCACTTAGCTCAACTTATTCATATTCAGTCACTGGTTTAAAAAATTGCTCTGCGGTAGCGACCTGTAGTTGTTTATATACTGACAATACCGCTTGTACTCCAGCAACCGCTGCAAATTATTCAACCGCTGCTGCAACCAATAAATTAATCAGTTTTTATAAAATTTCCAGCGTTGCAACTTGTGGCAGCGGAAACCTTCGCTCGGTGCGTACCATTGAAGTCGGTTCGTTTTTGGAGCAGGAATAACATGCACAATTTAACGAAAAATATTCAACCTCTTGTTTTATTTTTTGTTTTGTTTTTTATGTGCGACGCTCATGCTGCAACCTACAGCATAGTTGCGACGACTTTCGCGTGGGACACAGCAACAACCAATGTTGTATGGGACCAAACCAATACAACTTATCCAGTTGACGATGATAAGCAAGTCGTCAATATTGGTTTTACATTTCCATTTGGGGGGGTGAACTACACACAAGTACGCATCATGAGTAATGGAGTTTTGCAGTTTGGTGCAGATCAAGCTTTCCACACCGTTTACAATAACACAGCCTTCCCAATCGCCTCTGCAGATCGGGTAATAGCTGTTTATTGGGATGATATGACCCCCAGTGCTGGCGGCACAGTACGTTATTCTACATTGGGCTCTGCACCTAATCGTCGCTTTGTGGTTTCCTGGGAGGCCGTACCTGTTTATCCCAATACGGGGTCTTATACTTTTCAAGTGGCCATTTACGAAAATGGCAATTTCAAATTTCAATACGGTGTGGGTAATGCTAATGGCGCAAGTGCAACCATTGGTGCTGAGGTGGACGATACTGACTTTACACAATATTCATTTAATACCAGCAGTGTAGCGAGTGGTACAGCACTTTTATTTACGGCACCAGCGGCTATTGCAAGTTATGGAATGGAGCAAACAACATGGAGTGGTGCAGGGTCCGTCATTGATGATATAGGTAGTTTTAATGGTTCGCCTTTGGGAAGTGCAGTGCCGCTTTTGCCGAGCCTGGCAACACCGCCGAATACCTGTCGGGCAATGAGTGTGCCGCTGAATGCGACTACAGTAACTGACGCGATTACCACCGGCATTGATGTTAATACCTCCGTTGGCAACCGTGGCACCATCAGTTTTTGGTATCGCCATAGAGCTGTATGGAACGACGGCAATTTGCGCATGTTGTTTGATGCTTCGCGTAATGGTGGTGCTAGTGATGCTACCGATAAGAATTTTTACTTGGTGAAACAAACCGATGGTAGTTTGCGCTTTGCGCTTGAGGACAGCGCTGATACGAAAACGGTGGCTGTTACCGGTGCTCTGACTTTTGCGGCCAATACCTGGGTGCATATTACTGCACAGTGGGACTTTTCTGCTGTTCGTGTCAGGATTTATGTCAATGGTGCTTTGCAAGCCACATCATCAACTAATGTTAACGGCACGCTTGGCGACACGGATACACTTTATATCGGCGATGCGCGTAATGACATCCTGGTCATGTCAGGCACGACGAACTACACCAATAATTCAGCCAACGGAGAAATTGATGAGGTACGAATTTATAATTACGCTCGCAGCCCGGATATGAATCTGTCGCGCCCTTGTCCTTCTGTTAGTCAATATAGGATTTCACACAGTGGTGTGGGCATTACATGTGCAGCAGAACCCATTACTATTGGCGCCTACGATAATACGGGTACACTCATTGCCCCTACCGCGGGTACTATTCTCACTCTTTCCACTGTTCCTGCAACTGGCACCTGGGCTGGCGGTAATACCTATACATTTACGGGAGTCGAGACTTCGATCATCCGGTATTTGCGGCAGATAACGGCTGCGACTCTGAATATCAATGTGACCGATGGCACCAATACAGAAAACGCATCTTTTGACCCGAATATTACCTTTGTCGACTCTGCCTTGAAGTTCTATAGCGATTCAACCGGCTCGGTTGCTTCTGCCACTTTGTTAAACCAGGTGGCAGGCATAGTGGATGCCTCCCCAATACTAAAAGCAATTCGTATGGATACTGCCACTGGTGCTTGTGTCGCACAAACTACCGGCGTAAAAAGCGTCAATTTGGCCTATGAATGCCGCAATCCTACCACCTGTATAGCAGGGCAGGTCTTAAGTTTGAATGGCACCGGTATTCAAGCCAACGCTAATGGTGCTGCCATTAGCTACAGCGCCCAGAATTTAACATTTGATGCAACGGGTACAGCGAGCATTCCCTTTAACTACACTGATGTAGGTCAAGTGAAGCTCTATGCTCAACTAGCGCTTGCGGCTACGGGCAATGATCCAGCGATTACATTGAGCGGTAGCAGTACGGATTTTGTGGTAAAGCCCTATACCCTAGCGGTGAGTTCAGTACTTACCGCCGCAAGCGTTGCTAACCCTGGAGGAACCAGCGTAGCAGGTGTGGCGGCAGGCTTTGTTTCAGCGGGTACCGCGTTTCAGGTGAAAGTGGAATCGCGCCGTTCTCCAGGCACATTAAGTACCCATATCACTCCGAATTTCGGCAGAGAAACAGTACCAGAAAGTAATAATATGAAATTGGCAGAAGTTGCTTTGATCTATCCCGCTGGTGGCTCTTTGACGGGAATAACAGGTGCGGCTGCTAATAGTTTTGCTGCGACAACCCCTACGGGTACTTTCGTAAATGCAACAGTGGCCTGGAATCAAGTGGGTAGCCTCACTGTGCGAGCAGAGCTAACGGATAGTGATTATTTGGGAGCTGGCAATATTGCCGCATTTACAACGAGCGGCACTATAGGGCGCTTTTTTCCCGATCATTACACTTTGGCTAGTTCAGCAGTGAGCAATGGTTGCGGCACCTTCAGTTACATGGGGCAGCCCAACATAAACCTCTCGTACCAATTATTGGCGCAAAGTTTAGGCGGCACTACTCTGACAAATTATGGTGGTAATTATGCGACAGCTGGAACTATAGCCACTCCTGCTTATGTGGCTGAAAATGCGAATGATGGTCTTGGCGGTAGTCTGGGTTCGCGTGTTTCTGCGGGTATTACACCTACTTGGGCGAGTGGGATTTTGTCGTTGGTTAGCACAACTGCCAGCTTTAACCGGCAAAGTGCTAACTCCGCTCCTGATGGCCCCTACGCCAGCCTGCAGTTAGGCATGGATGTGACTGATACCTTTGATGTGCGCAGTTTGTCGGGCAAAAATATGAATGCTACTACAACCGGGGCTTGTGCTGGTGCAAGTTGTACAGCGGTTTCCATAGGGTCGACGT
>JANYIO010000096.1 GCA_025362015.1 Gammaproteobacteria bacterium
GCTCACTATTCGCCGTGCAGGTAAAATCCATGAACAAATTTATCGCCACGGTGTACCTGATGAACCATTAAAAGTTGTTGGTGATACTACGACTACAGGAACCGAAATACATTTTAAGCCGTCGGCACAGACCTTTACGAATATTGAATTTCATTTTGAGCTGCTGGCTAAACGTTTGCGCGAGTTGTCTTTCCTCAATTCCGGCGTGCGGATTGTTTTAAAAGATGAGCGCAGCGGTAAAGAAGAGGTCTATCAATACGAAGGTGGCTTACGAGCTTTCGTCGATCATCTTAATAAAAACAAATCTACCATCAATAAAATGGTCCATTTCATATCCTTGACCCGTGAAGATGGCATAGGTGTTGAGGTTGCACTGCAATGGAATGATACTTTCCAGGAAACCCTGTTGTGTTACACCAACAATATTCCTCAACGCGATGGTGGTACCCACTTGGCCGGCTTTCGCGCAGCATTGACACGTAGTTTGAATAGCTATATTGATAAAGAAGGTCTGGGGAAAAATGCCAAAGTAGCTACAACTGGCGATGACGCCCGTGAAGGTTTAACCGCAATTGTTTCGGTTAAAGTCCCAGACCCCAAGTTTTCCAGCCAAACCAAAGACAAATTAGTCTCTTCGGAAGTGAAAAATGCTGTCGAGCAAGAGATGGCGGAACATTTTGGTAATTACTTGCTGGAAAATCCGGGCGAAGCCAAAGCTGTTGTCGGCAAAATGATTGATGCAGCTCGGGCACGTGAAGCTGCGCGTAAGGCTCGCGATATGACTCGCCGTAAAGGCGCATTAGATATTGCAGGTTTACCCGGTAAGTTAGCGGACTGTCAGGAAAAAGACCCGGCTTTATCAGAAGTTTACTTAGTGGAAGGAGACTCTGCAGGCGGCTCAGCGAAACAAGGTCGCGCCCGTAAGACTCAGGCAATTTTACCGCTTAAAGGTAAAATTCTTAACGTAGAGAAAGCACGTTTTGACAAAATGCTTTCCAGTGTCGAAGTGGGTACTTTGATTATTGCGCTCGGTTGTGGCATCGGTAAAGATGAATACAACCCGGAAAAGTTGCGCTATCACAGTATTATTATCATGACGGATGCTGACGTGGATGGTTCGCATATCCGTACGCTGCTATTAACCTTTTTCTTCCGTCAAATGCGCGAGCTGATTGAGCGTGGGCATATTTATATTGCTCAACCGCCGCTGTATAAAATCAGTAAAGGCAAGCAAGAACAATATTTAAAAGACGAAGCGGCTATGACAGAATTCCTCACTCAAGCGGCGCTTGAAGGTGCAAGTTTGCATGTAAATGCTGAAGCACCTGGCATTGGTGGTGAGGCGATAGAAAAATTAGTGCAACAATACCGTAAAGTAATGGCGACTATTGAACGCTTATCGCGCCTATATCCAGCAATAGTCTTGGAAAAGATGATTTATGTGGCGGCCGTGCGCCCGGAACATTTAGCAGATCAAGGTCACATGCAGCAATGGTGTGATCAAATGCTCGCAAGCTTCAGTCTGGATGATCGTGCAGGTAGCCAGAAATACTTGATAACCGTACGTGAAGACCGTGAGCGTCACTTATTCCTGCCAGAAGTAGAAATCATTGCTCATGGTATTTCCACCCATTACCCGTTTAACCACGACTTCTTCGCCTCCGGTGAGTATGCGTCCATAGTTTCTTTGGGGGCAAACCTCGAAACTCTGATTGAAGACGGCGCTTTTATCCAGCGCGGCGAGCGTAAACAACCTATCAGTAGTTTTACGGAAGGTTTGGATTGGCTGATGAAAGAATCACGCAAGGGTTACAACATCCAACGTTACAAAGGGTTGGGCGAAATGAACCCGGAGCAGCTTTGGGATACCACCATGAACCCGGAAACGCGTCGTATGTTGCGAGTGACCATTCAGGACGCCATCGCGGCCGATCAAATTTTCACCACTTTGATGGGCGACCAAGTTGAGCCACGTCGCGAATTTATTGAAACTAACGCGTTGGCAGTTGCTAACTTGGATGTGTAATTCGTTTCGCGGTATTTAATCTGGTGCTCCTTCACCTCACAATTTTTATATTGAGGGTGAGGGAGGCTGTATAGTAATAGTTAATTTAAAGTTACGTTTTAATAGTACTTATCTATTTTGCTTGGTGGTTGTGAAGATTCTTTATTGGCGGTTAATTGTGCAACATAAAAGTTAAATACAAAGCCAACTATCTTAAAGGGTTATAATTTACCCCTTCGATCTTTCATCATTCCATTTGTTTCCTCCGAAGTGTGTCACTACATGTGCCACTTATCCTTTTAAAGTTCGAACTTGAGTAGCTGAAGTCCTACTTTCATTATCTTCTTGAAGCCAATAATGCTAACTGTTAGCTTCATTTAGGTACATGTGCGGCTACTGCATGCTTGTAATTCATTTAGGAGTTTTTAAACGAAGCTTGTGCTTTGATTAACCAGGATCACCATAGCAAAATGCCTTTATGCTCTTTCCAATAAATATAAGTGGAGATTAATGAAATGCTATTTAACACAGTAACAACCCTTACCCGAAAATCTTTAGTTTGCAGTGCATTAGGAGCACTGACGCTAGGTTTGTATTCCGAAGTATCTTTGGCACAGACCAACAAATTAGTTGGTTATATTCCTTCCTATACGAACATGACCGCCCTTGCCGATAGAACAGATTTCACAAAGCTCACCCACGTAAATCTCGCATTTATTAACCCGACTGCCAATGGTGCTATTGGAAATGACGTCGGCCCAATGTGTATGGGTGGTCCGTCAGGTGCGAATGTTTCCAAGGGAGATATTGCTTACGTTGTGAATAAGGCACATGCCGCTGGCGTAAAAGTTTTGGTATCAATGGCCGGAGGCGGACTTCCGGCGTGTGCTGGCGACTGGAAAACATTGTTGCGCGATAGCCGTACTGGATTGGTTAACAATATAGTGTCATTTGTAAACTCTTCGAATCTCGATGGTGTGGATATCGATATCGAGGGCGAATTATTAACAGCAATTGATAACGCTGGAAATTACACACCCTTTATTCAAGCATTGCGTAATGCGTTGCCAGGAAAATTGATAACAGCAGCAACAGCTTCTTACAATGGTGGCATGATTCCAACGTCATCCATCCAATATTTTGATTTCGTCAATATCATGTCGTACGACGCGATTGGCCCAAGCTGGGGGGTGGCAGGTTCAGAACATTCGTCTTACTCAATGGCGCAATCGGATATCACCCTCTGGTTGAATCGTGGGTTGCCAAAATCGAAATTGGTACTCGGTGTGCCATTCTATGGTTATGGTTTTGCTGGCATGCCTGGGTCGATTAGTTTTAATGACATAGTCAATCAATATGGTGCCGCCGCGGCTCAAAATGATGTGATTGGTACTCGCTGTGCAGGTTGTGCCTATATTACTTACAACGGAATTCCCACCATTCGCAGCAAGACTCAATTAGCTATACAACAAGGCTCTGGCGTAATGATTTGGGAGTTGTCACAAGATGCGTCTGGTGCGAATAGTTTGTTATCAACTATTCGCACAGCAATGGGGACTGTTGTTAATCCAACAGGTGTTGTGAGTTTGTTTCAACATTGTAGTTACGGCGGTTACTCAGCTTCATTAAATGAAGGTAGCTATACCCTTGCTCAACTAAATGCCTTGGGAATTGCTAACGACGATATATCGTCATTAAAAGTCCAGGCCGGTTATAAAATTACAATGTATAACGATTATAATTTTACCGGTACCAGCATCGTGAAAACGGCAGATGACACTTGTCTGGTTGATGATGGGTATAACGACATGATTAGTTCGGTAGTAATTGCCAAAGTGTCTACTGGCAGCTGGTCTACTCAAATTGAAGCTGAAAATTTTGCTAACCAAAGTGGTGTTCAAACTGAAGCCTGTACTGAAGGCGGAAGCAATGTGGGTTGGATCGACACTGCTGACTGGATGGCTTACACCAATGTGACCATTCCAACCACAGGTTCGTATCGCATTGACTATCGTATTGCGAGTGTGAGCGGTGGAACTCTAGCAGCCAATTTAAATACCAATGCCATCCAATTCCCTGCCGTAGCTGTTACTGCAACAGGCGGCTGGCAAAATTGGCAAACTGTTTCACAAACAGTAACTATAAATGCCGGTACCTATACTTTTGGTGTTTATGCGTCAGTGGGCGGTTGGAATATTAATTGGATTAAATTTACCAAACTCTAAGTCGTTTGATTAGAGTAGTAATCTCGTCCAAAAAAGCCCGACTAGTCATCGGGCTTTTTTCTGTCTGAAGTAAAAGAAAAATTAGCTTTAACACCCTAATGAAAAGCTGCAATTCAAAAAATGTGATCTATACTCAAAGCAGGTTTGGAGGAAGTCGAACCAATTAATAGGGGCGGTAAGACAATGTTTAACAGGGTGTAAGAGAGAACATACGAGGAAATTACGATGCAGAAAACGAAAATTCAACCAATCATTCTCAGCCAACTAGAAGACGTTCTTGAAGAGCGTCAAAGGTCGGATAGGCGTACAGAAGAAGAGAAAGCAGCTAATAAAGCTTCGGAAAATCGTCGAAAAGACGATAGGCGTACCCAGAAGAAATGAGTCGCTAAAGAGTAGTTATATAAAAAGGAGCCCAGGCTCCTTTTTATTTGAGAGCTAGATGAGCATTATTTGGGAGCTAGATTAACGGCAATGATCGAGAATCAATAGGTGATTTCAGTACAAATGATGAATGCACGCCGCTTACACCTTCAATCCGTGTAAGTTTTTGGAGAAGAAATTGCTGATAACCATCCATATCTTTCACAATGACCTTCAACAAATAATCTGCCGATTGCCCGGTAATTAAATGGCACTCAAGTACTTCTGGATAGTTGCCTACTGTCTTTTCAAATAGATCAAAACGCTCAGGTGTGTGTTTGTCCATACTGATTTGGATAAATGCCATTAAGGTTAAACCCAATTTGCGTGCATTCAGCAGTGCAACATATCCGCTAATTAACCCAGACTCTTCCAGTTGACGCACACGGCGCAAACAGGGCGAGGGCGATAAGCTAATGGAGTCCGCCAGTTCCTGGTTGGTGATGCGGCCATTACCTTGCAAAGCCTCGAGAATCAAACGATCATAACGGTCAAGTTCAATAGACATAGATTTCTCACTTATTGCGTTATATATTGCTAATAATATGCCAAATATTAAAATAATATTGCGAAAATAAAACTATAGCAACAATTTTAGCAATCATCTGCTCCAACTTCATGTTTATACTTTACTCAACCTGATAGCAACACTAAAGCTCGTAAGCTGAGTGGCCGTGTGGAGTCAAAGCCATAAGCAACTGTTTGGGGTAGATGAGTGAAGGGCGTTACAGCGCAACTGCATCATCTATTAATTGCCGCAAACCAGCCGCAATTTTCAAACAAACTCCTTAGGTAAAACTACTTTAATTTAAACCGATGAGCACATGGAGCTAATCATGATTACCAATCCATCCACTAAATATCAGCGCTTTGTCGGTGTTAGTTTGCCCGACCGTCAATGGCCTAATAATTTTATTGTGAAACCACCAATATGGATGAGCACTGACCTGCGTGATGGTAATCAAGCGCTGATAGATCCAATGTCAGTTGCGACAAAATTGCGTATGTTTAAAGAATTGGTTGCAATCGGTTTTAAAGAAATTGAAATTGGTTTTCCGTCCGCTTCTGAAATTGATTTTAATTTTGTACGAGTATTGATTGAAGAAAATCATATACCCGACGATGTAACCATCGAAGTACTTGTGCAAGCCCGTTTCGATTTAATTGAAAAAACGGTCAATAGTTTACGCGGTGCCAAGCGGGCGATTTTGCATATGTACAATCCTATTGCGCCGGCATTTCGCAAAATTGTGTACAACACGGATAAAGACGGCGTAAAAAATATCGCTGTTCAAGGCAGCAAATGGTGTAAAGATTTAACTAATCTCGCGCCCGAAGTAGATTGGACATTTCAGTATTCACCGGAAGTTTTTTCCAGTACGGAAATAGAATTTGCAAAAGAAGTTTGCGATGCCGTTGCAGATGTTTGGCAACCTACAACCGCGAAAAAAATTATTTTTAATTTACCTGCAACAGTGGAAATGAATACACCTAATACTTACGCTGATCAAATCGAATGGATGCACAAAAATTTAAATAATCGCGATTGTATTGTATTGAGTGTTCACCCGCACAATGATCGTGGTACTGCAGTTGCTGCCGCAGAACTGGCGATAATGGCGGGCGCAGATCGTGTGGAAGGCTGCTTGTTTGGTAACGGCGAACGCACAGGTAATGTAGATTTAGTAACACTCGCATTAAATTTATATTCTCAAGGTATTCACCCAGGTCTGGATTTTTCCGATATAGATCGCGTGCGAAAATTAGTAGAAGAATGTACACAATTGCCAGTCCATCCACGTCACCCCTATGCCGGTGAATTAGTTTTTACTGCGTTTTCCGGATCACATCAAGATGCGATTAAAAAAGGTTTTGCGGTACAGAAAAAAAATGGACTTTGGGAAGTGCCCTATTTGCCCATTGATCCCGCAGATTTAAATCGTAGTTATGACGCAGTAGTGCGCGTCAATTCGCAATCTGGCAAAGGCGGTGTAAGTTTTCTATTGCAACAAGAAGCGGGTTTGCAATTACCGCGGCGTTTGCAAATTGAATTTAGTAACGTGGTGCAAAAAATTAGTGACGCAACGGGTAAGGAAGTAAAAAGTGCGGATATCGTAAAATTATTTGAACAAGAATACTTTTCGATAAATTCACCTTTTGTTTATCAAAGCTCGAAGATGCGTAACGATGAAGATAACCAACATCAAGTGGATATAGTTATTTATGCGCAACATGAAAATAAATCAGTTGAAATTAGTGGCACCGGTAATGGCCCCATTGATGCCGCTGCTCATGCGCTCAGTCAATACATAGGCAATCAAATCAGTGTGGTAGATTATTCAGAGCATGCCGTAGGTGAAGGCTCTGATGTAGCGGCGGTATGTTATGTTGAGTTAAAAGTGAGCAACGGAAAATCCATTTATGGCGTTGGCAAAGATCGCAATATTGTTTCGGCTGCGATTAAAGCGTTGATCAATGGTGTAAATCGTCAAAATAGATAAAAATCTGTAAACTAGGTAAATAAGGCGGCCGACTTTTACAAAGTCGGCCGCCTTATTTTTATCTCCTTCAATGTTCTGATAAATATTAAAAAATAACATTGTTGTGAATCTATACTTGGACAACTATTATCTATCGCCACAGCTAAAGAAAACCTAAAACAAATTTGGATTGTACAAATGGACGGTTTGCAAGAAATTTTATACACCTTACGCCAAAACAAATTACGCACGGCACTTACGGCGTTTGGCGTATTCTGGGGTATTTTCATGTTGATCCTGCTGTTAGGTGCAGGTAGAGGCATGGAAAAAGCCTTTCTGGAAGGCAGGTTTAATGATACTGCAGATTCTATGTGGATTTTCGCAAATACCACATCTGTTCCTTACAAGGGTTATCCCTCCGGGCGAAAGATCAAACTCAACGACGATGACATGGCCGCCATTCGCCAACAACTTCCTGATGCACGGTATATTTCCAGTGAAAATGGATTAGGAAACTTTATCAGTTCGGATATTTTAGTCACTTACGGTCTCAAGTCGGGCATGTTTGGTGTGCTTGGTGTGGGCGATCAATATTTTAATATTAAGGAAAAAGTACCATTTAATAATGGCCGACGTTTGAATTATTGGGATAAAGAAGAGAGTAGAAAAGTTGTTGTTATCGGCACCCGAGTTGCTGAGAAACTTTTTACTTCGTATGAGGATGCAATCGGTAAAGAAATACAAATCAGCGGAATTATTTTTCGCATCATCGGTGTGTTTTACGATAAAGGTAATCACGGGATTATGTCCGAACGACTATATATGCCAGTGAGTGCCTTTAAAAAAACCTTTGGTGGCGACGAAGAAGTTGCATTAATTACTGTGCGGCCAAAACCAGGTAAAGATGGTATCGCGCTTGAAGAAAAAATAATGAAGTTGCTTAAAGAGCGCCATAACATTGCCCCCGATGATGTTCGTGCTATTGGAATTAACAACTACGCACGGTCTACCCGCGAAATTAAAGAAACTTTTGTGGGGTTGAATTTATTTATTTGGTTAGTAGGTATAGGAACACTGCTAGCAGGCATTGTTGGTGTAAGTAATATTATGATTATCACCGTAAAAGAGCGGACTCGCGAGATTGGTATTCGTAAGGCTTTGGGTGCGAGTCCTAACGCAATTATTGGTAGTTTATTAATGGAGTCTATTTTGGTGACTGCAACGGCAGGTTATTGTGGTTTAGTATTTGGTGTGGTGTTACTTGAAATTATATCGAGCCTGTTAACAAAATTTAAGATTGAATTACCCTATTTCCAAACGCCAGAAGTTGATATTGGTGTGGCAATCAGCGCATTAATATTGTTGGTTACTTCGGGTGTAATTGCAGGCCTTATACCAGCACTAAAAGCAGCACGAATAATGCCGATTGAAGCCATGAGAGTCGAATAATGGAACTACAACTAATTGACATTGATAAATGGCAAGAAATTTTTAGTACGTTAAAAAAACAAAAATTGCGCACCGCACTCACGGCTTTTGGCGTGTTTTGGGGCATTTTTATGTTGGTTATTTTATTGGGTTTTGGTACGGGTTATGGCATTAAGGTAGACGCGTTATTTGGCGATAGAAAAAATGTTGTATTTCTATGGTCATCAAATGCAACACAGTTAGCCTACAAAGGGTTAGGAAAAGGAAGAAATATTGTATTAACACAAAGTGACGTAGACGTGGTGAAACAAAAAATTTCCAGCGTGAAATTAATAGACGGTCAAAATGAATTAAATGGAGCGCAGTATGTTGTCCATGAAAAAAACAGCGGTTCATTTAATGTGCGCGGAACCCATGCCGGTTGGGATTCGCTAGAGACGAGTCGCATAGTTGAAGGGCGCTATATCAATCAATTCGATGAGCAGGAATTTCGAAAAGTTGCTGTTATTGGTACGCGAGTTAGGGACATATTATTTAAAAATAGCGGTGATGCTATTGGCCAATCTATCAATATTCGCGGCGTCTATTTTCAGGTCATAGGTGTTTATATAACAACAGAGCCCGATGAAGGAGATAACAATCAAAGTAACAGT
>JANYIO010000097.1 GCA_025362015.1 Gammaproteobacteria bacterium
TTAGTACACAAACTTATGGATGTACTGGCTCTTGAGCTACAACTTCTGCTTCCGTAGCGTGCATATTGATGTATTTAAAACCGAAGTAGAAAATAAACAAATAGCATATTGCTGGCAGCAAGAACGAAAGTTGCAGGCCAACGGTATCGGCTAAAGCACCTTGCATGTAAGGCACAATTGCACCACCTACAATACCCATACACAGCAAGCCTGAACCTTGGCTAGTGAAATTACCAAGTTTATGTAATGCCATGGTGAATATCGTTGGGAACATAATAGAGTTAAACAAACCAACACCAATCAGTGCCCACATCGCGGCATGGCCTGTTGTGAAGGTTGCAAACAACACCAGTAAAATACAGGCCGTTGCGCAAACACTTAATACCAAGCCCGCGCGAACAAAGCGCATAACGCCGAAGCCAATAAACCGACCAATCATGGCGCATAACCAATATTTGCCCAGATATTGACTGGAGTCAGAGGCGTTCATACCGGTAATTTCATTCAGGCCAACAAAGTTGATGAAGTAGCTACCAATAGATACTTCAGCTCCAACGTACAAGAAAATACCCAACACTCCTAATGCAAGGTGTGGGTTTTCTTTAACGCCTTGTTTGATATGCGCAATGGACTCGACTAACGTTTTGGTTTCAGTCGTGGTGCTAGTGGCAATCTTAGGGAGTTTAATAAATGCAAACACGACTGCGAGAACTAGCAGAGCTGCAGCAACGACCAAATAGGGCCCTTGAACAGATGCGGCTTCAGTAGCTTTATAGGCCGCGCGAAGATCTTCAGAGTAAGTAGCAAGTTCCGCAGCACCTACAAAAGTAACTCCACCTAAAATTAATGGACCAATATAGGTGGGGGCTAGAAAGGTTCCCAATGAGTTAAAAGCTTGCGTCAATGTTAGACGGCTGGAAGATGTTTTAGCTGGTCCAAGTACCGCCACATAGGGATTAGCCGCAACTTGTAGTACGGTAATTCCTGCTGCCATTATGAAAAAGGCAAACAGGAAGAAGAAATAACCGTTGGTAGCAGCAGGATAAAATAAAGCACAACCCGCTGCTGCAATCACTAAGCCGGTAATAGCGCCTTTTTGATAACCAAAACTGCGCACGTAGAATCCAGCAGGAAGGGATACTAAAAAATAAGCACCAAAAAACCATACCTGCACTAAGGCAGCTTGTTTATAGCTTAGTGAATAAACGGCTTTTAAATGCGGAATGAGTACGTCGTTCAGTGAGGTAATTGAGCCCCACATGAAAAACAATATGGTGATGATAATGAGAGGAACGGTATAACTTCCTTCTCCTTCAGCGCGACTATTTTCTGTAGCGATGTTATTTGTCGAACTTTGCGGGATGCTGGCCATTATGGACCTCGGATTGTAGTTGTTAGAGTTTGTGATAATTGTTAGTAGTATGGTGGTCTATTGTCATTGCTTCCCGGTAGCCAATTGTTGGCGTGGTTGCAAGAGCGCCGTACTATAATTCAAGCTCGCTTTGCTGTCATATAGTTTATTGTTTGGATTGCATGTAAAAATACAAAAGGCAGCTTATTTCACTGAGTTCCGCTCATAAAAAATGCACCTTGAGGTGCATTTTTTATGAGCGGAATAGCGAATGGTTTTAGGTGTTTTTCAACGCTGGGGTTTTGTTAATCAACCAAGCTGCCGAACCTACCAAGGCTGCTTTGTCATTAATAATCACTTTAATCGAAATATCACTCACATAGCCCGCCATTGGGCCTTTATTTTTATAGCGTTCCAGGAAGTGGGATTCAGCCAGCAAGCTCATCAGTTTGGGGGTGATACCGCCACCGATGACAACGCCACCTTTTGCTCCCAACGAAAGTGCTTTGTCGCCAGCAACTTCCCCTAATACATCGCAAAACGTAAGAACGGCTGCACGGCAGATGGGATCTTCGTTGGCCAAGCCTTTATTGCTGACATCAGCTGGGGTGTATTCCCGTGTTGGAACACCCGCTATATGGGCTAGGGCGCGGTACAAATTGACCAGTCCGGCACCAGATAGAATATTTTCTACGGATACATGGTTTTGTTCTTTCAGCAAAAATGACTTGATGGCCAATTCTTTTTCGTTGGTAGGTGCAAAACTTGCGTGACCACCTTCGGTTGGGATGATTTCCCAACTGCCGTGACTGGGAACTAATGCAGCCATCCCAAAACCAGTGCCTGGACCCATAACGACTATAGGTGCTCCAGGGTTATTCAACGTTGAGGCATAAAGTGTGGCGAACTCATCGTCCGGCAAAAAAGGTACTGCATAAGCGAGAGCAGCAAAGTCGTTGATGATGTGCAAGGTACTCATGTGCAGCTGGTCGCGTAAGGCTTCTACGGAAAACTTCCAGTGTAAGTTGGTAATGGATGCATGGCCGTTTTCGATGGGGCCAGCGATTGCCAAACAAGCATATTTCGGCATATCTACGTCAAATTCTGCGCAGCAGGCCTTGATCATTCCTGCCATATCAGAATAGTTGGCACATTTGAGGGTGACTTGTCGATGGGCGGTGTAATCAACCTTACCGCTTTTGCTAGCATCAAATTCAACTAGACCAAAACGTCCGTTGGTTCCACCGATATCGGCAACCAGTAATAGGCTCATGGGATTCCTCAGCTTTGTTGAGTAAACAAGATTTAAAAAAGGCGATCCGAAGACCGCCTTTTTCACTTTTTTCACCTTACTGATATTACCAGCCAGTGATTTCTTTTAATGCTTTACCGATATCAGCCAAGCTTTCTACGGTTTTTACACCCGCATCTTGCAGCGCAGCAAATTTCTCAGCAGCAGTACCTTTTCCACCAGAAATAATAGCACCAGCATGACCCATACGCTTACCCGCTGGAGCAGTGACACCGGCGATGTAAGATACTACAGGTTTGGTTACATGGGCTTTGATATAAGCCGCTGCTTCTTCTTCTGCAGAGCCACCAATTTCACCGATCATGACAATCGCTTCTGTTTTTGGATCAGCTTGGAACAATTTCAAAATATCGATGAAGTTTGAACCCGGAATAGGGTCGCCACCAATACCAACACAAGTAGATTGACCAAAACCGTAGTCAGTGGTTTGTTTCACTGCTTCGTAAGTCAAAGTGCCTGAACGTGAAACTATACCTACTTTACCTGGCAAATGAATATGACCCGGCATAATACCGATTTTACATTCGCCTGGAGTGATAACACCAGGGCAGTTAGGCCCAATTAAACGTACGCCCAGCTCGTCACACTTCACTTTTGCGTCAAGCATATCAAGAGTTGGGATACCTTCAGTAATACACACGATCAACTTGATACCACCGTTAGCTGCTTCAAGGATTGAGTCTTTACAGAAAGGTGCCGGAACATAAATCACCGATGCCGTTGCGCCAGTCTTCTCTACAGCTTCAGCAACAGTGTTGAACACTGGCAAGCCAAGGTGAGTTTGACCACCTTTAC
>JANYIO010000110.1 GCA_025362015.1 Gammaproteobacteria bacterium
TCGACGAAATCGGCGACCTCCCCCTCGATATGCAAGTGAAACTCCTGCGCGCCATTCAAGAGAAATCAATTCGCCCCGTAGGCTCTGCAGAAGAGCTAGTAACCGATGTTCGTATTCTCTGTGCCACACATAAATTATTAGAGACCGAGGTCAAAGAAGGCCGCTTTCGACAAGATTTGTTTTATCGCTTAAACGTAATCCAACTCAGCGTTGCGCCATTGCGCCAACGCCGTGAAGATATTCCACTACTCGCAAAATATTTGTTGGAAAAAATCTCTCACGAAATGCAATTACCCGCACCAAAGCTTTCAACTGCTGCATTGCAAACACTTAATGACTATCACTTCCCCGGCAACGTGCGCGAGCTTGAAAATATCTTAGAGCGCGCTTTCACGCTGTGTGAAAATGATGTGATTGATGCCGATGATTTACAATTGCAAACTGATTCAAACCACCCCAGTGCCTTTGCAAAAACGGATATAGACAATACAAAACATTCCATATCATCAACGGATAAAAATAACCGTATCGATTACCCCGCGCGTTGCGCTGAATATCCATCATTGGATGATTATCTGTTAGATGTAGAAAGGGAAATTCTGTGTAATGCACTGGAAAAAGTACGCTGGAATAAAACACTGGCCGCTAAGAAACTCGGCATTACCTTCCGCTCATTACGTTACCGGCTGCAAAAGCTAGGCTTGGATGATGAATAATTAACTCAAAAAAATCCCGCCGAAGCGGGATTTTTTTACCAGCAGACGGTGGGGCCTTTTGTCCCATCCTGATCTAGAGTCAGCTTATTACAACTATTAGCAGTATCTTTTGTTTGTGGCGCTTTTACCGCAGTAGCCTCTAGCGTGTACTCAGTTGCCGATAGAGTAGCGCCAGATTTAAAAGCAATTTGATAATAAGCATTGCCCCTACTGTACATCAAAGGAGTTGTTGCCGTTATTTGATTATAAACAGCGCAATTCGTAGTGTCGTTAAATTTTCCATACGCGCTATAACAACGCTGCAAACGTTGCGCTGCATCCATCAGCTCGGTTTTTGCCTCTGTTCTATTAGACTTTCTCATAGAATTGAGGTACGCCGGATAAGCTATAGCAGAGAGAATACCTATAATTGCCACAACAACCATTAGCTCAATTAATGTAAAACCCGAGTACCTAAAATATTTTTTCATCGTGCAAACCTTAATTGTTAACGAAGTTGACGCCATGACTGCCGAGCGAGCGAGCCAGCGCACATTTGACCTTGAACATTCGTCAAACTTTGCCCATTAGTACCGGAGTTTACAATGGATACATTCATTGTCGATGCGCATGGAGAAGCACTGGAAGATGAACTGCTAGAGCCCGATGAGGCAGCGCTAGAGGTTGGGCCAGTTCCACCTAAAGCAAAGTTTTGGTCGCCCAAATAAAGCTCTTGATTGTAAAGGTTCTTACTAAGAATATGATTGTTGACATACTTATCACCTACCGCAGGAACCTCAAACAACCAACTTTGCCCACCCGACTCACAGGTTTTCTGGCTTGGAATAAGCGACGTAATAAGCAATTTATCTTGAATTAAAATCGCTTTAGAGGTGATGCGCTCGCCCCTGCTTGCAGTAGAATTTAAATCAAGATCAAAATACCAGCCGTTTTTACTTGCCCAAGGCTTAGTCCAGTTCACAACCCTTGATTCAGCACCAAGGGTGTAACTTGTAGTCAGACTTTGTGCAAACAGAGTTGACCGTGTTTCCGGTGTACCCGTAGGGCCATTATCAGGTACGGCATAAAAACTTTGTTGCGTGTTGATAAACAGATTGTCATTTACATCAAAATATTTGCCGGTACCAACATACACCATAATTTTCTGCAAAATACTGTTGTAGCCAATTGAAGGCGACGCGGTAATCGGCTGATTAGCATTTGCAGCAAAAACTTTATAACTACTCCAACTACTGGTAATTGAACTGGTCAAGTTAAAGTGCCAGATATTGCCGCTTAAATCCCCAGAATAAGCATCAGTAATACGCCCTTGTCCATCAATCAGAATAGAGGGTGACGTTAAGCCGGTGCCTGCTCCCGCATCTACAGTCTTAACAGTCTGAGTAAATGGTGAATCGAGCTTAAGCATTATTAATTTAGATGTTGTGCCGCTATAAGCCCCATTTCCAAAGACGGCATACCAGTTACCATCTTGTGCAGGCACAATATAAATTTTGCCCAATACATAGCCGAACAAGCTTGGATCTGTATATTCAAACAATATGGTTGGGCTGCTAGGGTTAGTAATATCCAAACCATAGATTGTCTTACCGCCTGCACCTAAAGACCCAACAGCAATTGTGCGCCAAGCAGAGCCTATATACACATCGCTCACAGCTATAGCACCATCCACCAAATACTGATGCGGGTTGGTAACATTATTGCCATAGTCAGGTTTTGAGAGCTTCACCAGTTTGCTAAATAAAGTTGAAGGAATGTAGGCAAACTTCTCTGTCAAAATATCCGCAGTAGTTACGGCTGGGCTTGCATTGGGATTAACATTACCAATAAATGCATGCAACATACCGTCATTAGCACCCACCAACACCAAAGGCGGTTTAGTTCGTTTTGACAGCAAGTGCGTT
>JANYIO010000128.1 GCA_025362015.1 Gammaproteobacteria bacterium
GATATGAGCAATGCTATCAACGAAGAATTTAAGTGTCTCGATGGCATTTTGCACAACGCCGCTGATTTAGGCCAAAGCACACCTATTGCTAACTATGCACCGGATGTGTGGATGCGTTGTATGCAAGTTAATGTCAACGCACCTTTCATGCTCACACAAACCCTGCTGCCGTTATTAGAACGATCCACGAATGCATCCATTCTATTCACCGGCTCAAGCGTGGGCTACAAAGGCCGCGCCTACTGGGGTGCCTACGCCGCATCAAAAGCTGCTGCTGAAAATTTAATGCAAACACTGGCTGACGAGTTGGATGAAACCACAAAAATTCGCGCGAACAGCATCAACCCAGGCGCAACCCGCACCAAAATGCGCGCAGCTGCATATCCCGGTGAAGACCCAGAGACAGTAAAAAAACCGGAAGATTTAATGCGCGATTATTTGTATTTGATGGGGGATGAATCAGTGGGAATTACTGGAAAGCAATTTGAGAGCTCAGTGAAATAATATTAAAGCTTTATTGAGACCTACTCATGCCGATGAAATTTATTTTAAAAAATAATGAAATTTGCGTTCAACAAAGTTTCGATTCACCAACCGTTTATTTTGATCATTGGGCAATATGTGATTTCTCAGAGGATCTGAACCTTCAGAATAAATTTATTGAAACAATGAGAGAAAAGAAAGGCACTCTAATTCTATCTCATACAAATCTAATAGAATTCTCCAAAGCAAGTGATCCCAAGCACGCAAAAGCAGCAGAAAACTTTATTGAACAACTAATGCCAAATGTTTATATGACTGACTTCGATTTGGAAAAAGCAATTGAGTTTGAAAAACAGCCAAAGTATAAGGATCAAAAAATGTGGCCCTCTGCTGATCTACCAATGTTAAAGCTTTTAGCCGAAAGAAGTATTATCGCAGGAACTTCACTGTCATTCGCAGGCTTTATAAAATTATCACACATTAATAGTGATAGCATCGCAAAAACATTCCAAGCATCAAATGAGAGCATTCTTACAGCCCTCATTAAACAACGAAATAATCCCATCTACGTTGAGAAAGCACGTCGCTCTGTACCTGATAAAATACGACCAAAGACATGGGTAATTATGGGTGAGCTAATGCGCGAATTAACAATAGATACCAAATCAACTATCACGATAAATGATATTGCTGATTGGCAACACGCAATATTATCTGTCAGTTGCTGTGATTATGTTTTACTTGATCGAAAATGGGAGCAACGCGTACAAGCAATGACAGATCGAGCAAAGAAACAAAAGCTCGATTTTAAGTTTGCAAAATGTTTTTCCAAACGTAATGACGGGTTAAATCGCTTTCTTAATGAGCTTAAAGCATACTGAATCTAACCCGCAGTGTATATGTCATGTCCATTTGACATAAACCTCATGAATACTCTCTACAAAAACTACCAATGATTCAAAACATACCCAATCGCCACAACCTGCGGCAATGTAATCAACGGCAAAAACAGCGCAATTTTCCATGATTTAGTGGTGCCTTTTAACACCATAATTTCAGTGTAATCAGTTGAGACTCCCGCCATCATAAATGTAAACGCATTGCCCGGTGCTAAAGCGCGGTTTAATAAATCAGCTGCAATCGGTGCTGAACCTTCCGAACAAACTTCAATCACCGTTGCGGCAATTAAAGTAAAAATCATTCCAATAATACTGGGGCCGAACCATTGTTGAAACATATCCAGGCTCACAAAGGTACGAATTAATGCGGCAAGTAACACACCAAATAACAACCAGCGCAGCACCATGCGTGAACCACTTAAACCTTCATTTGCAATATTTTTTAGCAATGCAAACGACCAATTAACTGATTTTAATTGTTTACGCATTTCTGGCCAAAATTTGAAATTTGCATCTAGTTCAAATGTATTGGGGTTTTCTGGCAGTACTTTTTTATCTACACAGAGATCAAAAATCCAACCGCTGACAATTGCAATCACCATGGACAACAAGATAAATGTGAGCGTCCATTTAAAACCAATTAACGAAAACATAATCAAGGTAAGCGAAAAAGAATTCCATGGGCTAGCGATTAAAAATGCCATCACTTGACCTAGGCTTGCGCCTTTTTGATAGAGCTTCATGCCGACCATTAAAATACCATGGCTGCATAAATCCAATAGCACACCCGCAAGCGTCGCCCGCAAAATGCCGTTTACGCTACCGCCTTTACCGAGTATTGATAAAACAAAGTTTTGTGGCACATTCGCCAGCAAGCCCACAAATACCAAACCCAATAATACTCCCCACCACATGCTATTTAGCATTTCGAAAACACTGTGGCCAAGATGCTGCAACCATTCTGGCGCCGAGGCGGGTACAAACAAATATAAAAGGTAAAACGCAACACAAAAAATCAGCGAGCCCCAGAGTAAATAATCG
>JANYIO010000174.1 GCA_025362015.1 Gammaproteobacteria bacterium
AATTTTTTATATCATTTTTATTAAAAAATTATGTAAAAAACATATCACGCGTCTAACGCTTAAAAAACACTCAGCGCGAGCCATAAAATAATCTATTTGTGGCGCGCTAAAAAATATTAGCTTAAAAAATATTCAGTCACCGTGAATTATTTATTTCAGATAAAAAACAAAACACTTATTTAATTATTTAACCAAGCAAGAATCCCGTTTAAGTGCGGGATTCTTGTTAAAGGTTACCGCCACTATTGTTTAATTTACGCGAATGGGTAAGTAAGTAGCATTGTTGCTTGATACGGTTTCAACCAACGCATCATCGTAATCCACAATCGCACCTAACCAATAATTGGTGCCAGCAATTAAATCACTCGGTATCAGTAAACTGGTTTTAAATGTGGCTGGCTGATTGCGTTTCAGTGTTACCGTTCCGGTGCCAATCAACTTATCACTTGTAGAAATGGTACTGTTGGTAGAAACATAGTAAGCAATCTTCACTGTGTGTGTTGCTTTGCCATTGTTCTCACCCGTTAATTCCAATTTCACCGTTTGACCTTTATTGACGTAGTAACGTCTCTCACCCGAATCGTTATAGGAACTTAATACCGCATTACCTGAATCAAACAGTTGTGTTGGTTGATGCGTGCTGTACTGGCCGCTAGTGCCCAAATATTTAAAATTGCTCAGTGATAAATCTTCAATATTTGCGCTCGTAGCCCCATAAAGAATAATGGAGCCTTCTGACGCATCTTCACCTAAATACGAACGTGCAGTGCTGCCATTCACATGAATATGATTCCAGTCATCACCCATAATGTTGTACCAGCGATTTTCATGATTCAATCCCATTGCATGGCCAAGCTCGTGAATTGCAGTCGTTTGAAACGGGCGTGAAGACCCACCAAATGAATTGAGATTGGCTTTATTCATGGACGTTGTGTAGTTTTGATTAACATCAAAAATTACATCCGTTTCATCAATGCCATAATGCAAGCCGGCAAATTCATAACAATGCGACCAAGTCAGTGTGATAGCGGGCGCACCACTCAGCACAGCAGGATCGTTACTAAACCATACTTCATTTTCACCGTTATTGAGATTGATAGTGGTATCACTCAAACTGAGTGTGAAATAAAACTTGCTCGGGTTAGCGTTCAGCCGATCAACTGCGGTTTGTAATGCAGCCGCCATTGCCGAACCCGGCGGAAAACTTTTTTTACCCGCACTTAAATTTTCAACCGTGTTATCCCATGTAATATTATTACCGTTACAGGTATTCCAACCTGCGGCATTAGCGTTTAATGATGCCAGGCTCATTACAGCTGTTGTTACTGCACTCAACATCAAAACAACTATCGTGTTAATTTTCATTTAAATTTCCTTCTTAATTGGCGATTAGTGTGCGCGATTATTTAATAACGGGGTTGCCGTTATTGTTACGGACTGTAGCCTCTTCCCAACGATCAAAATCACTGGCAACCACCGCACTTGTTCGCGCCAAAATTGGCTCTGGCTCTAAAGGTGGTGCCTCTTCAGTAAACACCGGAGCACGAAAATCATCTTTCATGGACGCGGATAAAAATACGGCTGAACCATCATAAAAACGTGCAACTCTTTTCGCTTGCACTTTTACGTCATTCACAAATTGCGTTAACTTAATCGGGGTAACTGTCTCTACTGGGCTGGAAGGCTCCGCAGTATCGGGAATCGATTCAGAGATAGCTTTACCCAGCAATTGGGTTGCGCCCGTAATTACATTGATCATTCGCGTCGACAGCGATAAAGCTTTTGCATTATTCGCCTGCAGTATCGCAAAGCTATCCTCATTCACTAAAACGCCATCGCGCGTTCGAAATCTACCCCCAGTACAATCAACCAATGGGCAAATAGCCAGACCATTTTTTCGCACAAACAACACATCAGTATCGCCTGTATGAAATTCTGGTGATTCAGAAACTGTTAAATAACGCACCACCTCACCTTTTTGTTGCCGCCCACCCATAAAACGCAGTGTGACTAAATCACCATCAGGACGCCCTGCTATCACGTCACTGATTTGATAGGTTACAAACGTAAAAGGGATTGCATCTACAGAATCTTTAAATTGAACATCAATTACTTTTCCAAAAAAAACCAAATCAGATTCAGTCAATAATTTTTCGGTTTGCAGCCTTAAGCTGACATCTTGCGCAGCAGCCACGTTGGAGAAAATAGTAGATTGCAGAATAATTGCGGCGGCTATAACGAACCATTGTAAAAACTTTTTCATAAATATTTCCTTTTTAAGTAAAAGCCGGCATGTATTGCCGGCAGTGTTATTTTATAAAATACATTCCTCTTATTGATTACTTGCCTAACTTCTCGCCGATCCCTGCCATAACAGTTTGTATTTTTCCGAGATTTTCAATGCGATGACTGATTGAGCTAATAGCTGACTTTAATGTTTCTTGATCTAACCCAGCAATGGATCTCGGGCTAAGGTGTTCGTAAACCTGGCCTTTTTCATTGATGATAATTTCATTCACCAGCTCGGAAATAATCATCGGCCACTCAGATTTCGGAATTTTTGGATATTGACGAGTGCTAATTTCTTTGGAGCTACTACTACTCGTTAATTTAAAAACAGCCAGCGCTAAGCAAGTTTGGCCTTTGTTGACGGTTAGGGTATTGCCTATCGGAATATTGTTGCCCGCGTAGACAAAAATTTTATCGAAAACCGCATGCGTGGTAGTCGTAGTCATGACAATGGAGTGGCTATTAGCATGTGAAGTGATGCTGAGCTTGGCATACACCGGTAATTCCTGGTGCACAGTAGCAGTTACAGAGGCAGTCGCAATGGTGTCAGTATCAATTGCATTATCAGTTGGCGTAGGTTGCGAGAAATCCACAAAGTGAGAAGCCTGTGCAAATCCGCCACCGCCGCCTACTTCATCGAGAATAAACGGCGTTAATACCAGCGCATCGTCACCACCAGGGCCAATACCTTCTTTGTTATACCATGATTGAATGGTGGCACCATCAACGCCAGGCACCTTCGCAGTTGCCGGGTAAAAACCACCAGATTCATAGCTGAACACTAGATCCCACAAATCAGAGTTGTTTGGATTGGCTAGTTTTTTGGGGATTGGAGCGAAGGGTTTGTTATTCAGTTCCAGGTCGTCTTCATAGCCGGGAACTCGATCTTTATTACTGCCAAATTGCAAATATTCAGAGGTGTAAAACATAATAATTATTCCTTTAAGTTTTGGGATTAAAAAACCAAATACAGAAGTGTCCATACATTTCAAATGCAACCAGTGCCGCTGCAGTTAATTTAACATCCCTGTAGAAAGGAAGAGCTTAAAGAATGAACATGTCAGAAGTGTGTCGTTTGCAGAATTTTTGTGTCAATTGTGTCAGCGGAAAATATAAAGCGGTTAACGGATACGCAAATGCATTCACATAAATTTAAACGACGAGCGTAGATTTAAGCACTCAACATAAATTTAAGCGCCATCAGGAATTAACCTGACGCAAACACATAACCCACGCCGCGCACGGTTTTTATTGCCGTAGGTTTTTCAGGATCACACTCTATTTTTTTTCGCAAACGCGTAATGCGGCTATCAATAGAACGATCAAACGCATCGACATCATGCTTATGCGCAAGAGCTAATAAACGATCGCGAGTTAAGGGACGATTCGGGCTTGCGATTAAGGCCATTAATAAATCATATTCCATACTGGTGAGCGCAACCTCTTCGCCCGCATCCCAAAGCCTATGCTGCTCTGTATCAAACCAACATTTACCAACTCTAGTATGCGCAGGCAACGATGGGTGCTGCGCAACCGGCATGGAATTGGGTTGCAAAGGTTCTCCATGAGTTCGCCGCAACACACTTTTGACTCGCGCTAAAAGCGCGCGCAAATCAAAAGGTTTACTAACGTAATCATCCGCACCCATTTCAAGCCCAACAATCATATCCACCTGGCTGGTTGCAGCAGTCACAATAATTACGGCAGCAGTGGTGTGCTGGCGCAAATATCGTGTTAACGACAAGCCATCTTCACCCGGCATATTTAAATCCAGCAAAACAATATGCGGTGTGAAACTATTCAGCAATTCTTTAAGTTGTTGCCCATGATGCGCTACTTTTACATCAAACCCTTGCAGGGAAAAATATTCACTGAGGGTTTCGCAAATATCAATTTCATCATCAACCACAATCATTTTCTGTGCGGGCATCATGAGATAAGCTCTCCGCGGGTCACGAGCGATGCCACTAAATCAAGCAATTGTGGCGGCGCAAAAGGTTTTTCTAAAATAGGACAATTAACTGTGCGTAAAAAATTGGTGTTATCAACCGTTAATACATCGCCAGTCATAAAAATAAAATGGTCGCGAAAATATGGCCATCGTTCAACAACCGCTGAAAATAATTCAGCACCATTCATAGCTGGCATACGGAAGTCACTTAAAATAACATGTGGCAAACTGGTTTCTAATAGTGTTAATACTTCGTTGCCATTAATTGCGCAAATCACCTCGTGGCCCGCGTTACGCAAAATCTCACTGATCATTTCAAGTATTTCTGGCTCATCATCAACCACTAAAATACATTGCTGAATGATATTTTGTGATATGGAAAAATTTTCGCTTTGTTGCGCTTCCTGGTATTCACTGATTGGCAAACTAATCGCAAAACAAGCACCGGCCCCCGCGTTTTCTAAAATTTCGATGCTGCCACCATGAGCTTCAACAATCCCATTACACACAGATAAACCTAAACCTGTGCCGATACCCATCGGTTTTGTGGTAAAAAATGGTTCAAAAACTCTACGCCGTAAATCAATTGGCACCCCTGGCCCAGTATCCATTATTTCAAGGTGAATCATGTTGCGTGCTTCACTCAACGATGTTCGCAAGGTTAAACACCTTATCGCACAATCCTGCATCGCATGCTGAGCATTTAACACCAAATTAGTAATCACTTGATGCAGTTGATCGCTATCGGCATGCAGTAGCGGTAAAGCTTCGTGTAGCTGCAATACAGCCTTTACACCACGGCTGCGCAAACCATAATCGAGCAAATCTACAGCATCCTTAATAACCTCGTTAAGATTTACGTTAGTGCGCTGGGGAGGTTTGTGACGTGCCATTGAAAGAAAAGTAGAAACCACTTTTGCACAACGGTCTGCTGCGCGACAAATTTTTTCCGCGCGATTCAGTACCCGGTGGTCTTGCTCGGTTTCTTTTAATAGTTGCGCCTGGCCCAAGACTACCGATAGCGGATTATTAAGTTCATGAGCAACCCCTGCCAGCAACGCACCTAAAGCACTGAGTTTTTCATTGCTCTGCAGAATTTCTCGCTGACGAATAAGCTCTTTTTCCGCATTGCGCTGCGCAGTGAGATCGCGAATGTAAGCAGTTACCAAGCGGCGACCAATTAAATTAATTTCACGTAAGGTGATTTCTACGGGAAAGATACTGCCATCTCTACGCATAGCATCCAACTCTAACCGTAACCCTAAAATTCTTTTTTCACCACTAGCCACAAAACGTTTAAACCCCGCATCATGCCCTGCGCGCAAATGCTCAGGTACAATGAGTTTGCCTATGGCTTGGCCGATAACCTCTTGCCGAGAGTAACCAAATATTGTTTCGGCGGACTGATTAAATTCGATAACGCTGCCCGTGTCATCAACGGTGATAACACTTTCAACCGAGGCTGATAACATCGCTTGATGTAATTTGCTGCTATTATTTTTAATAACCAGTGATTGGTAAAACTGCCAACGCGAATGCTGCTCTATCGTATAACCCGCAAAAATTCCTATGATGGCATTAGACATTAAGAAAAAGTTATTGCTGAGAACTTCTGGCAACAGCAGGTGTTTATAAAACGCAATGATATTATACACAACAATAATAATTAAAACCGCCCATAGCGCATTAAAAAATCGCAACCCTACAATAAATAACGTCCAGGTAATACACAAATTAATACCTTCGTAGTAATAGTGATTAACCTCATTGCGAGTAATTAACAGCATCGCAAAAATACCGGAAGCCGTTGAAAAGCTACTCAGCATTAAAAATAATTGATGGTGTAGCGTAAATATTTTGCTATAGGTTACTGCAAATGCAATAACAAAAATACTACAGGTTACCGCCCGAATTGCCCATAGCTTGAACATGGATTCGGGCACGAGCAAATAATCTAAATAAGCAAAATTCACGTAGAGAACAAAAGCTAGTAACAATGCCAGCCGCGCTTGACCAGAAACCTTACCGGCATAATCAGCGCTGTAATGTTGCTCTAGCGCCTGATCTTTAAATATCAGGGAAAAAAGTTTTAATACATTGTATCTGTCTATAAAAGGTATTGGCGCGTGGTCATCGGGGGCAAGATTTTGCATGACATTAATCTCGCGGCGCACAAGTACCTTGTTCCGCCGGCTTCAAATGGGGCACAAAATTACAAGGTCTCTGCCGTGAGTCTAATTGAAATTTTATAATTTCATCCCACGCGGTTTTGCACGCGTTAGTAGAACCCGGCAAACAAAAAATTAAGGTGCGATTAGCAAGCCCTGCAATTGCTCGCGATTGAATCGTGGAAGTACCTATATCGCGAAATGAAATCTGGCGAAACAATTCACCAAAACCTTCTACACACTTATCAAACAACGGCATCATTGCCTCAGGGGTAGAATCACGGCCGGAAAAACCGGTGCCGCCCGTAATAACAATGACTTGAATTTTTTTATCGGCTATCCATTGCGAGCAGATAGCCCGAATATGATAAATATCATCTTTCACTAACTGACGGTCGCCGAGTTGATGACCGCAGCTTTGCAATCGATCTATTAATAATTGGCCGGAAGTATCAGTCGCAAGGCTGCGAGTATCCGAGACAGTTAAAACCGCTACAGATAGTGGTAACAAGGTTTCAGTTTTGTTATGCGACATAAATTAATATCTCTAAAATCATTAACTTAAAAACACAGTCTGATCACCCATTATCGTCCAGCGGTGATCAGGCTCATTTTGTTGATGCAAAGGCGATGACTTGCAGCTTGGTGAGCAACGCGTTACGCAAAAAATGCATCATAGGCGCAGAACGACCTACCTGCAATAAGTGTGCATTTTTAAGCGGCGATCAGAAGTGCGATGTTTTGCTTGAGAATATTCAGGATGGACCATCTGTATTTGATACGACAAGCGCTAAAGCGCTTTTAACCTCTATCACTTTATAGGTGTGCAATAAATCATATACAACATGCAAGGCTTTATTCATGTCACCAAAGTTGCAGCTGTGATTGTCTTGTTTTTTAAAACCAAGACTGGTTAATTCGAGATGCCATTGCGGTGTAATATTGTGTATTGCCAAGGCTCTGCTCACGCAGGCAACTTTGCAGCCATCAATAGCAAGAATAGGCCTGCCCGACTGCGCGAGCATTACTAACTCTTCAACATTGGCACCAACACCCGCAATACAGGACATTTGCGCATGACCTTCGCGATCCATCACTACCGCGAGATCATTGGCCAATTGCCCCACATTGGAACAACCCGAGCAGGAATAAACTAAGGGTTGGATATATTTTTCAGCGCACATACATTATCCACCACGATTATTCGTGTATCGGCAATATTAACTGCCGAGAGGACAAGTATAGAAAATACGCTATTGTTTGAATTGATTTGAATCAAGCAAGCCAAGCAATTACTTCATAGAATGGGATTTGCTTTAAACATCGCACCAGGAATCTTATTAGCTGTTGGCCGCTCAAGCTAAATGTGTTGCGCATATTGTGGCAAAGTTACCGCACCTGTGACTGCAGAAAAAGTTGCGCGCCAGCTTTATTTTTTCTCCATTAAATCTTTCAATTGTGCAAACGGATTAAACGTTGCAGGCGCAAGCACTTTTTCTTTTGTCGCTCCGTATAAAATATATTCATGAAATTTAGTGTGCTCATTGTCGTGACAATAGATACACAATAATTCCCAATTGCTGCCATCTGCAGGGTTGTTATCGTGATTATGATCACGATGATGAACTGTCAGCTCGCGCAAATTAGAATAAACAAATTCACGAGCGCAACGGCCGCAAATCCAGGGATACATTTTTAGCGCCTTATCTCTATAGCCCTGTTCCTGCTGCAAATAACCAGCGGCGCCTTTAAAATTATCCGTAGCCATAATTTATTCTCTTCTCTTTAAATATGTTACCGAGTACTACTTATGAGGATAATGCGGATGTTATTTCGGAATAGCAAGGCTCAACTATCGATTGCACTCGCCTTGTGCAAAGCCATTACCTGTTTCATTAATTGGCAAGCAAGGTGGCGCAATAAACCTCATCAACCGTCAGGCAATTGACCCTCGCGCAACCCTTCGCGCAACCCCTCGCGCAACAAAGACACCAAGCAAATAGCAAACACTTTCTTTACCCTCGTATGGTACCGTTTAATAATGCTATGTAGCGGACATTGTTGACAAGATGGCATTTAGAGCTAGCCTGTAAACAAACAATTTTATTTGGCGATTAGCGGATTAGCTAATGATAAATGAGTCTTATAATGCAAGAGAAGATGTCTGCGGCCAAAAATCATATCGATGACCATATTGAAAGTAGTATCTATTCTGCGCATTTGGCAGAAGTGAATGAAACTCGACAGGTAATTGCAAAAGAGGACATTTTTAATGATCGCGGGGTGTTATTGGTTAAAAGTGGCAGCGCGATTACACCAGCAGCTTCGCGCGCCATCGTACAATTTAAACTAACCAAACCATTACAAGACAGCGTTACCATTCAAAATGAGATGTCTGCAAAAGATTTGTTACATAATTTTGCAACATTCATAGCGCAAGACCACATTCTGCAATCCATTCATACCAGTTACCAGCTAGAACCTTTATTGGAGCTGCAGTGCTACCATTATGATGCCTTGCCAATGCTGAAACAAAAAATCACAGTCATGTCTGACCGAATGAGGGAAACGTTCGACCGTACACTCTCTTGCACTTGGTTTTCACTGCTAATTGCTAAAGAAATGCACCTCCCCCCGACCGACATTACAAACATTTTTCTGGCAGCTTTAGCTCATGATATTGGAATGCTTCACATAAACTCGGAAACCCTGGAGAAAAAAGAGCCGCTTAATGCAGAAGAGTGGCGACAAATACAAGCACATGTTGTTATTGGCAAAACTATTCTTGCTGCCATACCCAGCGTGCCGGCTGCAGTGTGCCTAGCGGTACTCGAACATCATGAGCGCTGTGATGGCACGGGCTACCCTTTCGGAAAAGTGGAAAGCGAACTATCCATTGCCGGCCAGATCATCGCATTATCAGACAGTGTTATATCCGTATACTATAATCGTTTCAAACCGGAAGGGCGTGGCTGGCGCGACATAATTCCGTTTATTCAAATGAATAATCACGCCTTCTTCTATCGAAACTATGAGGTGTTAATTACCGTTTTGCGCCATAGCGAATTACCTTCAACAAGAGTGGTTGATCACGATGCGATGCTAGGTTTTATTGGTCAAGTTATTATTAAAAACACACAGTTGAAACATTGGTTTAACGAAATAAAAGATTACATGAAATTGATCGGCTACTCCCATGGTGATAGAAAGTTACATGCACTGCAAAATGTTATTTTTCATATCGCAACGTCAGTCACCGCATCAGGATTATTTCAAGAAGGTTTTGTTGAGTGGTTAGAACAAATTCAGGATGAACGATTAAGCGATTCCTATCGCCAAGTAGAAGATATTTATTTAATGCAAGAAGAAGTGATATTTCATTTGCAACGCTTAAATAGAATGGTAAAAATTCACCTTACTGACGTAAACAAACAAAATGTCAAAATTAAAGAAATATTGGAATCTTGCGTTAGCAGATCTGATGAACACATTAAGGCAATGAATTAGAGCGCTTTTTAAAGATAGATTCAAAATCTTATCGTGAAAGGACTACACTAACGCCAGAATAAGTTGTTAATACGTCAAATATCTGGAAACTCATATGCAACCAGACTCTGTTGCACAATTCGATTCTATGCTGCAACGCAGAACTCTGCTTGAAGCCTTGGCGCAACTCACTTGTAATTTAAACAGCGCAGATGCCGGACTGTCTGCAGTACAAAATATTATTCGCCCCTCGCAACACTTTTCTGATCAGTTGCGGCAATCCCTGAAAGTAGAAATATCTGTTTATCAACCACAAGAAACTACGCCGTTACAGCAAAAGTTAGCACAACTAAATGAGCTTGTAGAAAAAAATTACTCCTTGTTGTTGCGCGTAGTAAAAATTGATGACGCAGCATTCCTTAAACACTTTCAAGCAAGCGACAATGATCGCGAAGCATTTCAAAAGCTACAAGCTAAACTTATTCAATTTAAAAAACAAGCTCACCACAGCTTGGCAATACGGATAATACTTCAAGATCGCGGAGTACAGCTTGAACGCAGTAAACTGGCACTAGACCAAGACTTTCTCGCTGAAAAATTAAAAGAATTACGCAGTCGCGAAAAAACCACTCGCCAGAGATTGCAAGTGACAGTACTAGAGATGCTGAGCGATAACGAACAACTGCTGCAAATTGCTAGCGGCAACGCCGCCGTAAAGTTGATATTAACGCAGAATAACGAAAACTTGTATGCCACCTTGGCACTATTAGAAAGCGGAAATAATATCGAATCCTTACCGACCCTAATAGAAGAA
>JANYIO010000187.1 GCA_025362015.1 Gammaproteobacteria bacterium
GCCAGAAATCTCTGGTGAGTTACGCGAATTAGTTGCAGAGCATAATGGCGAAATATTTGAGCGGGAATATCAATCTAACGATTTAGAAAATTGCGTGATTGCGATTGCGGCTACGGATAATGAATCGCTCAATGAAAAAATTTCATCGGATGCAAAAGCACGTTTCCTTCCAGTGAATGTGGTGGATAGCCCTGCGCTGTGTACTTATATTACGCCGGCAATTATTGATCGCTCGCCTTTAGTCATTGCAATTTCCAGTGGCGGTGAAGCGCCAGTGTTAGCGCGTTTAATTCGCGCAAAACTAGAAACATTAATTCCTGCGAATTACGGCAAGCTTGCTACCATAGCAAAAAATTGGCGTGAGCGCGTGAAGGCACGATTTGATAATGGCGATAGTCGTCGTCGGTTTTGGGAAAAAATATTACAAGGCCCAGCAGCAGAGTTGGTACTAAATGGCCAGGAAGCAGCTGCCGAAAAAATTATCGACACTGAAATTAACAAGGATGATGATTTAGTTACGCAGGGCGAAGTTTATTTGGTTGGCGGCGGCCCCGGTGATCCAGAATTATTAACACTGCGCGCATTGCGTTTAATGCAGCAGGCAGATGTAGTGCTTTATGATCGTTTAGTATCTGACGGCGTAATGGAATTGGTACGCCGCGATGCTGAACGTATTTACGTAGGTAAGCGTCGCAGTGAACATGCAATGCAGCAGGAAAATATTAATCAGTTGTTAGTCGATTTAGCTAAACAAGGTAAACGTGTCTTGCGCTTAAAAGGTGGCGACCCATTTATTTTTGGTCGCGGCGGTGAAGAGATTGAATTACTTGCGCAAAATAGTATTCCTTTTCAAGTAGTACCCGGCATTACAGCAGCATCTGGTTGCGCAGCCTATGCAGGCATCCCGCTTACGCACCGCGACTATGCGCAGTCGGTGCGGTTTGTTACCGGTCATTTAAAGTCAGATGATACTAATCTGTATTGGCCTGAGTTGGCTAATCCCACCCAAACACTGGTTTTTTATATGGGGTTGATTGGCTTAAAAGACATTTGTAATGCGTTAATCCAACATGGTCGTGCACCCACTACTCCGGTTGCCTTGATTGAGAAGGGCACCACGCAAGAACAGCGGGTATTGATAGCTGACTTGACTACCATTGCAGACGTGGTTGCTGCACATGATGTTCATGCGCCAACGTTAATTATCGTTGGCGATGTTGTAAAGCTGCACGAAAGTTTGAAGTGGTTCAAAACTGCAGAAAAAGTGATTAAGATATAGGTATCTTAGCCGATAAGATTAGTGAAGTTCCTGTTCATTAATAGCAAAGGTTTGTTTTATCATGGTCTATATTCGCCCACCTGCACGCATTCTTCCCGCCACGGCAATTAAGCCCATTGGCACGAACGAACCCGTGCAGCCACAAGATGTGGCGGTATCTAAACCAACCACAGAAACTTCTTTGACTCCCGCACCAGACGCTGAACGTAGAAAACAACGTGATCGCCGTGATCGCCGCGACCGCGGTAAAAAAAAGCCTGATCCGTTGTTGGAAACCCGCGACAGTAAAGATCGTCGGCAAGCTGCCAAGCCTTCTATCAGCGTTACAGTTTGATTTTTTATCCTGCAGAAATGGCTACAGCTACCGATTTAAATGCCGGTGTTTTACTCCGTGGGTCGTGAGCTGTGCCTATCAATACATTTGCTTCCGGGTAATAGGCCATTACATTGCCACGCGGTAAATTAAAACTAAATACTTTTACTGTTTGCATTTCACCGTGCGCGGATTTTATGTTTACATGATCGCCCGCTTGAATATTCAACGCTGCAATATCATCGTTATTCATTAATATCGCCCAACGAGTATCTGTGCCGCGATAACTGTCGCTTTCTTCATAAATAATTGAATTGAATTGCCCTTCACTGCGAATGCTTGCCAACAAAAATGGAAATTCCTGACTGATCAGTGACGTAGAGTTTTTGTGCGAAAAAAATGTTGCTTTGCCGTTGGCAGTTTTAAAGTTAGGCGTAGTCAATAAACGATTTTGAATCGTAAATTCTTTTTTGGTGGTGGCTATATCTTTTAATTCACTCATGCCTGGAATGGTGGCAGCAATCGCTGCGCGAATATTGGTATGCTGTTTAAATTGTGCAAAATCGACGGGACAGTTGGGCAATAATTTATTGGCGAAATCGCACAAAATTTTTACTTCGGGTTGCACATTAGCTAGTCGGGAAATTCCTCCGTCGCTTAAGCGTACGTAGTTGAACATGGATTCTTGCGTCGTCGCTTGCCATTCTTCATCGCGTGCTGTTACGGGTAAAATTAATGCTTCACTGGTTTCCATGCCGGTTACATGGCCGCGATTTAATGTAGTCGTTAAAAATACTTTAAAGCCAATATTGTCCAGAGCTATTTGTGCCCAAGTGCTGTTAGGTGTGGCGGAAAATAAATTACCACCCATCAGTAATGCGGCGTCTATTTTTTTATCAAAAGCTGCTTGTAAGCAGGCGAGGGTGTCCATGCCCTGCGCTCGTGGCAATTGCACATTAAAAACTTTTTCAATTTGTGTAAATACATCTTCTGCTAAAACCGGTTTTACACCTACTGTGCCAATGCCTTGCACATTGCTATGGCCGCGCAATGGCAACAATCCTGCGGCGGGTTTGCCAATCATGCCGCGCAATAGCGCGAGGCTGGCAATTGCTTCAACATTTTCCACACCGTTTAAATGATGTGTAATACCCATGCCCCATGTAAATACTGCGTGGTTAGATTTTGCATAAGCATCGGCAAGGTGGCGAATTGTTTTTTCTTCAACACCGGTGTAATCAGTAATTATTTGCCAATTAGTAGTGCGGATATCATCTGCATAGCTTTCAAAGTTATTAGTATTTAATGCAATAAAATTTGTATCAATTTGTTTGTTTTCAATTAATGCTTTAGCAATACCTTTTAATAAAAGTAAGTCGCTGCCAATTTTTGGTTGAACGTATTTAGAGGCAATCCAGGTGCCGCCACTTAACATTGATTTTGCACTTTTGGGTACGGCAAAGCGCACCAATCCCGGTTCTTTCGCGGGGTTAATTACAATGACTTGTCCACCGCGTTCTCTACAATTTTTTAGTTGATGCACAAAACGAGGGTGGTTGGATGAGGGGTTAGCACCAATCACAAAAATACAGTCACTTTTGCCTAAATCCTCTAGCGAAATTGTGGACGTACCTGAACCTAAAACATTCTGCAAGCCAACACCGGTTGCTTGATGGCAATAATAAGAGCAGTTGTTTACATTATTTGTACCGTACATGCGGGCTAGCAATTGCAACACAAAACCAGCCTCATTGGATGAGCGGCCTGACGTATAAAAAAATGTACGGTCTGGTGTCGTGGCTGAAAATTTCGCCGCCATTAAATTAATCGCGGCTTGCCATTCAATGGGTTGGTATTTGTCGCTCGTGGCAGACTTATAAAGCGGAGTATTTAAACGGCCAAGATGTTCCAATTCATGCGCTGAAAGCTGGGAAAAATCTGCTAGTGTATGCGCAAAAATTTCACGTGGTATTGGTTCCTGAATATCAGTGGATTGCGCCTGAATACTTTTATTACACACGGACGGAAACTCATCCAGCTCATTTGTCATGCCGCCGCGCTGCCCGCCCATACCCAAACCACAGGCTTTACAGGTGTTTTTACTGTTCAATGCTTTGGCAGAGTTAAGTAAACCAACACGCGCAACAGTTTTAAGTGTGTAAAGTATTTTTTTAGTGCCACC
>JANYIO010000190.1 GCA_025362015.1 Gammaproteobacteria bacterium
CCCTTTCATTAAAATTAAGAACCTGTAACACGCACTTCCCAGATTGAATAACCCCACTGATTCCCCGCACTGCGTGCTGTGCCATAAATACGAACATAGCGGTAGCTGCCTGACAAGGTTGCGGTGTCGGTACGATTGCCAAAGGTGCCGCCAGTTTTTGTTGATAAGGTTGTCCAATTGGTATTGTCGTTGGAGCCTTGAACCAAATAATTGGCTGCATTGGCTGCTTCCCAGTCAATGGCGATAGTGGCTAGGCTACGAGCAACACCAAGATCAAGCGTTAACCAGCTTGGATCAGTGGCTAGCGCTGATTCCCAACGAGTACCCGCGTTTTTATCAATCGCATTAGCGGCAGGTTGCACTTGCGTGCTGGCGGTTGCTGTTGCAATAGTTAATGGACCAGTTACAACAGGCGTGCTGCCATAGACTTTCAATTCAAAAATCGAATAGCCCCAAGTGTTGCCATTGCTGCGTACTGTGCAATAAACACGTACATAACGGTAAGTACCGGAAACAGCGTTGGTGTCAGTACGCGTACCAAATGCACCGCCAGTCACTGACTTAATTGTGGTCCAGCTACTATTGTCGTTTGAGCCATCGATGGTGTAGTTGGCAGCATTGGCAGCTTCCCAATCAATTACAACTTGGGTAAGCGATTTAGCGACACCCAGATCAACACTAATCCAGCTTGGGCTCACCCCATGGGCTGACTCCCAACGAGTGCCGCCATTGCCATCTACAGCATTTGCAGCTGGTTGAAGCTCGGTGCTCGCGGTAACTGGACGACCAGTAGAAACCAGCGTAGCGCCTGTTGAGCCAACACTGCTTGCAGCCGTAGAACTCAATGGCGTGCTCGATTTTGAGGAAGCTAGTACTGAAGATGCGACAGAACTCGGTTTTGACGAAGCAGCTACACTCGAAGCTGGGATTGAAGAAGTAACTACTGATGCCACAGAAGATGATGCAACTGATTGGCAGGCTGCACTAGTACCGCAATCCCAAACAATATCATCTATTGCCATATCGAAAGCCGCAGTTGGTTCCTGGCCGCCAATACTAGCAAAGCTAAACATTTGTGACATGGATGGCAGAGCGTTGATGCCGCGAATAGCGGAAATCGGGATAGTCGCCTGTGCCCAATCACCATTCCGCACTAAACCATAAGCTGTGGTATTTGCAGGGAAAGTCACCGAACTGCTGTTGGTGTAGGTATCGTTTATAGCAACAGTAAATGCAACATTCGCTGGAATTTTAATTCTGAATTTCAGATTTCCGTTCGCAAAGTTGCTCATATCATGTGCCTGGCGCGACGCAATGCCACCGCCGAACCATTGGCCAGGAGTGGTGTATTTCAATGCAAGGACATTCGCACCTTCATAAGGAGGAAGAGTGCCAGGAACCATTGACGCAGTATTCCAGATCCAAAAGTCGGCAGTGGTACCAATAGTTTCTTTAGCGCTGGTTGAAGTGTTGTCGGTGAAAATACCGTAAGTACCGGTTTCTTTGGGCACTTGGCTACCGAGTTTCACTTCACCTTTCCCGTCCAGTTGATATACGCGAACATAATCGATATACATTTTGCCAGGTAAAGGAGCCGTTACCTGCGCAGGCGTTGCGGCGTCAGTGAAGTTACCACCTACAGCGAGGTTAAACAGGAAGTAGAAAGGTGCATTAAATTCCGTCATCTCTGAGGTGATAGAGATGGGGGCCCGATACAGATCATGTTCAACGCCTCTATCGACTATAGTGAAGCGGATTTGCGTGTCCGTCCAATACATGCGATAGATAACAAAGCGATTGGCTAATGAAAGATTAGCAAGATAAGAACTCGGCGTCTTCCAAGCCGTCATTGCTGCACAACTCTCGTTGCCAACAACACAAGCTGCTGTGGCGTAATATATAGCGTTAGAGCCCATATAGGCATTTACATCGCCACCACCATAACCAGCATCAGCCATAGTTGCAGCCTTGTGACCCATTTCCACAATGTCGAGCTCGCCTTTTGACGGCCAGTTTGCCAGACTGGTGCCAAGCATCCAGCCTGCAGGCCATAATCCGAGACCCACTTGTGGAGCGCTCATGCGGAATTCGACCAACCCGTATTTGACTTGGATTTTATTGGCAGAATCAATTTTCCCAGATGTAAATGAACTACTACCAAGGGTTTCGCGTTTTGCTTGCAGAACCAATGCTGTAGTGCCTGGCTCAAAGGGTGGATTTTCAATGGTCAAGTTAGCAGCGTGATAGTTTTCCAGCTCTGCGTTACCCCAACCGCACAAACCAATACCACAGCCATCGCCTTCGATAGTGTTCCATTTGGTCGCGTCCAAGGTGTTAAAGTTCTCTTCAAAAAGTAACTGGCCAATAACCGGATTTAACACATCGGCCATAGCCGCCGAACCGGTAATTAGCATCGCGCTGGCAAGTAACGCAAGCCTGGCTTTAAAACCAGACTTATTTTTAGAATTGATAGTCATACAAAACCCTCATTAGCTTTTTTATAAATAGGGATAGGAAAAGACACGTACAGAACCTGACAAATACTGTGACTTATTCTTATTGCACTTTGCGCCTAAAAATCCAATGCAACGACTCCACATGGCAAAGTGCGATTGTCGCCAATATATATTCAATCAAAGACAAGAAAGTTTCATCCCAACTTCGTGGTTTGTAACAAAAGTGGGGTATGTCACCTTTGTATGTGGAATCTGAGAAGCAGAAAGGTAAAGTGGGAAATGTGATTAAGGTTTGAAGCGGTAAGTTTATTCATACCGCAAAGCATCAGCGGGCTGCACGCGGCTAGCGCGCCAGGCAGGGTAAAGAGACGCAAAAAAACTAATAATTAATGCGGTTAATAAAACTTGCAGAACATCTGGCCATTGTAAATCTGAGGGCAAGTAGCTAATGGGGTACACATCCGAATGCAAAAATTGCACTCCGCTTATTTTTTCAATTCCACTCACAAGATCAGTCACAACTAAAGACAGCAAGACTCCCACTACTCCTCCAATCGCCGTTCCTATAAAACCTATCAAGCCGCCCTGCACCATAAAAATACCAATAATTTCCAAGCTGGATGCGCCGAGTGTGCGCAATATTGCAATATCACCTTGCTTATCCACCACCACCATTATTAAGGTTGAAACCAAATTAAACGCAGCAATGGCAATAATTAAAAACAACAACATAGTGACTAGTTGTTTGGACATATGAATAGCGTGATAAACATTACCGTAGGTTCGCGTCCAATCTGACCCGTAATATCCATTCGGCAATTTATTCACTGCATCAAATACGATATGGGGTGCTTCAAATAGATCCGTAACTTGTAAACGCACACCACTTACTTTGCCCGGAAATGCAGAAACTTGCGACGCGGCTTCTAAATTCATCAGTGCCAAAGATTGATCAACTTCCGTATTACTTTTTAAAATAGCTAATATCTCTAGCATCAATATGCTAGGTGTGGAATCAGCGTCAGCATTATTACTTGCGCTGCTGTTACTGTGCGGAATAATTAACGTAATTTTCTCGCCTACACCTATGTGCAATTTATCCGCAATACCTTGACCAACAATAACGGCTTGAGAGTTAGCCTGCAATGCTGCAAAAGTACCTACGGGTAAATATTGTTCGAGCACACTCAGTTTTGATTCTGCAATAGAATCAATACCAAATAAATTAATCGGCGCGACGCGTTTTTGATAAGTGAGTAAACCTTGAATTTGCACAAAGGGAGCTGCTGCGATAATGCGTTTATCACTTTTTAATTGCGTAATTAAATCCTGATAATTTGCTATACCTTCGCGATGATAAACCATAGCTTGCGGCATGATGCCCAGAATACGCTCACGCAATTCGCGATCAAAGCCATTCATAATTGACATTACAACAATCAACAAGGCAACACCAATAACTAAACCCGCCGTTGAAAGCCGTGAAATAAAAGAGACTAATTGACTGTGACGCCGCGAAATTCCGTAACGCGCGCCGATCATAAAAGTAAATTTATTAAATATTTTATTTAACACCATTACTTCAACTCACCCTCGTCTAATTTTCCGTCAGACAATTCACCATCAGACAGGGTTAAAATCCTGTCCATTTTTTCTGCGAGCCGTAAATCGTGAGTTACCACAATAAAACTTGTACCTATAGATTGATTTAATTCCAACATCAATGCTTGAATACTCTCGGCTGAGTGCGTATCCAAATTACCGGTGGGCTCGTCCATTAATACGCATGCTGGAGAAGTGACTAATGCCCGCGCAATGGCGACACGCTGCCGTTCGCCGCCAGAAAGTTCTGAGGGTTTGTGCTCCAACCGGTGGCCAAGACCAACTCGCTGCAACATCGCTATAGCTTTTTCTTTGGCTTCTTGCACCGACATTTTTCCAATCAATAACGGCATACTAACATTTTCTTGTGCAGTAAATTCTGGTAACAAATGATGAAACTGATACACAAAACCTAAAGTGCGATTGCGTAATCTGCCGCGCTCATCAGCACTCATATTTGATAGTACTTGGCCAACAACAGCAACTTCACCAACATCCGGAATATCCAACCCACCTAAAATATTAAGCAGCGTTGATTTACCTGAACCCGATGCGCCCACAATTGCAACACGTTCACCCGCCTGTATCGCCATATTAATACCGCGCAATACACTAACGGACAAATCACCTGAGCCATAATGTTTATTGACATTGCGACAGGATAAAACTACAGCCTGGTTGTTCATATTTTTTGTAATAGCTTGATCATTCATAACGGAGGGCCTCAGCCGGCTCGATTTTTGCGGCACGATAAGCCGGATACAAAGTCGCTAAAAAACTTAAGAAAAGTGCAGTAAAGCAAATCACCACAATATCTTGCCACAACAATACCGAGGGTAAACCACTGATAAAATACACTTCAGGATCAAAAAAATGCATGCCAAAAATTGTTTCGATAAGCTGCATAATCGGATTAATAGTCAATGCAATAATGCACCCTGCAACAGTGCCGATAAGCGTGCCGATAAAACCTACCGCACTACCCTGCACAATAAAAATAGCCATCACCTCTCGCGCCGTTAAACCCAGCGTACGCAATACAGCAATATCAGATCGCTTATCTGCAACCATTAATACCAAACTGGAAACAATATTAAATACGGCAATAAAAATAAGAATATTCAATAAAACACCCGTCACAATTTTTTCCATTTTTACCGATTGAAATAAATTTCCCTGTGTTTTGCTCCAGTCGCTAACTGAATATTCGCTACCAAATTCTTGTGCCAATTCACTCATTACTACGCCGGCCTGATACAGATCCGTTACTTTAATATGCAAACCTTGCGGCCCTTGCAGGCGAAAAAATTTCTGCGCATCATTGAGATGGATAATGGCTAGCTGTTGATCTACTTGCGCGCCTACTTCAAACACACCCACCAACGTAAAACTTTTTGTCCGTGGATAAATTCCCGCAGGCGTGATAGTAATTTCCGGCGAAGTAATGACCACTTTATCACCCAGAGCCAACCCCAAGGTATTGGCTGCCATTCTGCCCATTACAATATTAAATTCGCCCGCCCGCAGCTCTGCCAGCGAACCCACCAGCATATGCTCGTTAATCACCGAAATTTTTATTTCCTCTTCCGGCAAAATACCCTGCAGCTGTATACCTTCAACACCACCGGCATAGCTAATCAATGCATCGCCCGCAATATAGGGTGCAGCGCCTATCACTTTAGGATGCTGCTTAACCTGCGCTGCAGTTTGCTGCCAATTCTGGAGAGACGGTGAATAATCAATGTAACCGTGGGGGACAACACTGAGTAGACGTTGCTTCATTTCGCGATCAAAGCCATTCATGACCGACATAACGATAATTAACGCCATAACCCCGAGAGCCATACCCACCAGGGAAAATGTGCTAATAAACGAAATGAATTGGTTGCGGCGCTTGGCTCGGGTGTAACGCAAGCCGATATAGAGTGGGATATTTTTAATCATTGTGGCCTTTGCTTCTTAATAATGAACGCATTAAACCTAAGTCACCGCCAGAGCACAAGGAGCGAAGTTGAAAGAGCACGAAAACCTAGAGGAATGCTGACTATGTGCTATGTTTACACTTATGAAAGCTTCACGATGAGTGCAGAACATGTCCGAACGCCGCAGTTATTTCCGTATTGATGAGAGTATCGCGCTAGAGTTCAAAGTAATTGATGCTACTACTGCGAGCTCGAGCTTGCCTGAAACCTTATTTGGCAATGCCAGCTCACTCAAGCTGTACAGTGAACTCAGAAAAATTGATAACGACAACGCGCAACTTTTACACCAAATTAAGGAATTAAGCCGACCCCTTGCCGAATATTTGCACAACCTCAACCACAAAATTGAACTACTTGGCCAGGAGCTAATGGCCGAGCAAAAGCCAAAACCGCCCTCGAACACTATTCGCCAGGTTAACCTAAGCGAAGATGGTATAGCGTTTGGCAGTACGCAAGAGTTGTCAGCGGCACAATTAATCGCACTGCATTTGGTATTCTTACCCAGCAATGCAGGCCTTGTGTTAGTTGCAAAAGTGATTCGTTGTGACGCAAATAACAGCGGCGAATATCAAATAGCGGCAAAATTTTATAATATCAACGAGACCCAGCAACAATTAATTGGGCAGCAAATAATGCGCGCGCAAATGGCAGAAAAACGTCGCCTCCAACAATCGCAGGAGTAAATTATATGAAAAAAATATCGCAATATAGTGCTGCCCTCATAGCTTTATCTCTCATGGTTTTATCATACAGCCAGGCACTCTTTGCTGAAGATATAAAAATCCCCGTAGGGTCGCAAATGCCCGAGCTGACTGATGTAGCTCGCCCAAAAACTGGCATGACGAGAACAGCTGTAAAAACTCAGTTTGGCGAACCCGCAAAAGAAAATCCTGCTAAAGGCAAACCGCCCATTTCAAGTTGGGAATATGCAGACTTTATTGTTTATTTTGAATCCGATTATGTGATCCACAGCGTGCTAAAGCCCAAGCAACATGCAACTACCGAAACGGTGATTGAAGAAACTGTGGAAATGAAAGAGGATGAGCTGAAACTAAAAGATAAAGAATGACCCGACAGGATCATACTCCTCCGCTTGGTATTACTATTTTTTCTCGCCAAAATTGGCGAGAAAATGCAAATTGCAACGGTAATTCTTACCCTAAATACTCAGCGACTTGGTGGATAATTGCAGGTACCATTCTCAGCAGGTAACATTCTCGGCATGCTACTGGCTGAATAATATTGCGTAAATACCAAGTAAACGGAGAACAAAATAGACACCGCAAGCAATACCGCTCTCGCACCGGGCATGCACTTATTGATTGACTATTGGGGCGCACAACATCTTCAGGATATCACTGCCATTGAAACTGCTTTTAAGCATGCCATTGCAGCCTGCGGAGCGACGTTGTTACATATTCAGCTACACTCGTTTGGCGAAGGATCTGGTGTTACCGGTGTGGCAATATTGGCAGAATCACATATGAGTATTCATACCTGGCCAGAAATAGATTATCTTGCAATGGATATTTTTATGTGCGGCGCATGCAACCCTTATTTAGCCTTAGAATCGCTGAATGTTTTTTTCAAACCAGTACAGATAAAAATCACTGAGCATAAACGCGGAACACTTTAGCAGTACCACTCACTTTTATTAGCGCTATCAATCACCGTTACAGCAGGAGCAACACATGGGACTTTTCGGTTTTATTAAAAAACAATTTATCGATGTTATTCACTGGACTGATGCTGCCGATGGCATGCTGGTATATCGCTACCCCATGGAAGATTTCGAAATTCAAAACGGCGCACAGCTTACCGTGCGCGATACTCAGCTCGCGCTGTTTGTCAATGAAGGCCAGATAGCTGACCATTTTGCCGCTGGACGTTACGCGCTCAATACGCAAACTTTACCCGTGATGACCAGCCTTAAAAACTGGGACAAGCTATTTGATTCACCTTTCAAATCTGACGTTTACTTTTTTAACACAACACAACAACTGAATCGGAAATGGGGTACCAGTAATCCCATCACCCTGCGCGATCCTGAATTTGGTGTAGTGCGTTTGCGTGCTTTTGGTATTTACAGTTATCGCATTCAAGACCCGACAATTTTTTACCGTGAAATATCCGGTACTCGCGCGAGTTATAGTGTTGATGAATTAGATGGCCAGTTACTGAGCATTGTAGTAGCAACATTGAGCGACCACATTGCCAATAGCGGAATTGCCTTTCTGGATTTGGCAGCACATCAAGATAAGTTAGCGAATGCATTACAAGAAAGATTACAACAAGCCTTTCAAAAAATTGGTTTGTTATTGGAAGAATTTGTACTGCAAAATTTGTCGCTGCCAGAAGAACTGCAAAAAGTATTGGATCAACGCATTGGCATCAATATCGCTGGAAATTTGCAACAACTAACGCAATACCAAGTTGCGCAAAGTATTCCTATAGCTGCCGCAAACGAAGGTGGCCTTGCTGGAGCTGGTGCAGGTTTAGGTGCAGGTATAGCTATGGCGCAAGGTGTGATGGCAGCTGTTAATAATGTCCCCAATGCCAATGCCAATAACAACAACACACAAACTACTGTTGAAGACCCGTTGCAACTCCTTGAAAAGTTGCATGGCCTGATGACCAAAGGCATTATTAGCGAAGCCGAATTTGCAGCAAAAAAAGCCGATATTCTGAGCAAAATGTAAGATGGATCATTATAAAAATATCAATAACAAACAGCTCAAAATTATCTCGGCGTAATTATGGTATCTGATAAAAAAACAGCAGTGCGCAACACTGCTTGCTCATCCTGCGGTGCGCTGGTACCTATTTACAGCCGCGCCAGCGTGCAAGTCGTTTGCCCTTTTTGCCGTAGCACTTTGGTGCGTACTGATATGCAGTGGGAAACTGTCGGTAAAATGGCAACCCTGGCGGATGATCTCACGCCGCTATTTATTGGCTTGCGCGGTAAATATGGCCCAACCAGTTTTACCATTATTGGCCGCTTGCAACAGCAATATGCGGAAGGTATTTGGAACGAATGGCTGTTGCAATTAGATAACCGCAAAACAGCTTGGCTAGGTGAAGGCTCAGGATTGTTTTATCTCACGGTTCCGAGCACAACAACAGAAACCCTACCAGCGTTTGCAAGTTTAAGTCTTGGCCAATCCCTAACGCTCGATGGTAAACATTACAGCGTGAGCAATATTGAAAATGCACGCTGCATTGCCACTGAAGGCGAAATTCCTTTTTCCGCAGACCCAGGGCATTCCGCAAACTTAGTAGACCTTGCCGGCGAACTCGGCAGTTTTGCCAACCTAGATTACAGCGATGAACAAGCAAAACTTTATACCGGCAAAACACTGAATCTCAACGAGTTACAACTTGAAGCAATTGATAACCGCGAATTAAAACAACAGCCCAGTAAAGAATTGCGCTGCGCTGGCTGTGGCAATGCGGTAACCAAACAAAACCCCGCATCTTTAATCGTCGTTTGCGCTTCTTGTAGCATGGTTAACAATATAGCCGCAGGTGGAAAACTTATTGTTGCTTTCTCTCAAGCAACTTTAAAACAACGCCCCAGTATTACTCTAGGTAGTCATGGTGTTTTGGAAGGTCATAGCTACGAAGCTATAGGCTTTATGAGCAGAGAGGCAGATGGCGACCACTGGGTCGAATATTTGCTTTACAATCCATCTCAAGGTGTCCGCTGGCTAGTGTGTGCTTATGGTCACTGGTCTCTTCTCCGGCCTGCTAAAACACAATCTTACTCACAAGACTCTATATTTTTTAATGGTCGCACCTACAAACATTTCAGCAACTATACCGCTAGAGTTGAAGGTGTTTTGGGCGAATTTTATTGGCAAGTTAAACGCGGTGAACGCAGCGGGTGCACTGACTATATTTGTCCGCCGTATATCCTCTCCTGCGAAAAAACAGATACAGAAATCCTGTGGAGCGAGGGTTACTATATTGCTGGCGAAGAAGTTGCTGCGGCTTTCACTAGCAGAGAAATTTCAACCTATGGTGTTGGTATTAATCAACCCTCCCCCGCAATTCTAGATTACCTGGCCACCTATTTTATTACGATGGCACTCGCAGTTTTCGTTAGCATCATTTTTGCAAGTAACCATACACAAACAATTAACATTGGGCGCCTGGATCTAACGCCGAACGCAAAAACTGCCAAATTAGTTAGCGAACCATTTAACCTGGAATCTGCCCATGGTTTATTTCAAGTTCAAACTGATACCAGCGTCAATAATAACTGGGCAGATTTCGAATACTCGCTCGTTAACCAAGCTACTGGTGAAACTCGCGTAATGAATCGTGAAGTTGCTTATTACTCTGGCTACGATAGCGATGGCAGCTGGTCTGAAGGCTCAAGTAGCGATCAAGCCACTTTGTCGAATGTAGTTGCAGGTACTTATGTATTAGAAGTTGATGCCGAAACAGAAAATACCTATGGCTCCAATCCAGCTGTGAGTGCACATATAACGGCAACTCATGCGAATAACAGCGGCAATAATTTTTGGTTACTGTTCTGGGGGCTTGGCATCGGCCCTTTATTAGCTGGGCTCAATAAATATTTTTTTGAGAAAAAACGCTGGGATCAAAGTGATCATCCTTGGGAGCATTTTGAATAATGAACTTACTTAAACAATTCACACTGTTTCGTTTGTATCTTGCCATTTGTATACTCGCGCTTTCAGCGTTTAGCTATGCAGAGTACTACGGTTACGTACTCACCGGTTCCGACGAAGGCCCGCGCAACACGACTGGTGGCCACTATTACGGATCTGGGTCTGGCTCAGGTGTTCACCATAAATAATTACACACAACAATTAATATCACCCTAAATACACATTAGGACATTTATATGCATGACATTATTAATTTACACAGCCTCGCAGGTTCACTTATTTATTCATTAATGGGTGTTACTATTTTTTGGATTAGTTTTATTGTTATCGATAAGCTCACGCCTTACGAACTTTGGAAAAATATTGTCGAGGATAAAAATCAGGCGCTGGCAACTATAGTTGCCGCCATGTGCATTGGTATTGCGATCATTGTTGCGGCATCAATTGCAAGTTAATCCAATAACTTCATCGCCGAATATTTTCGATGTATTTATCTTTTAGGGCCACCCATGCAATTTGCATTATTAGCGTCTGTTTTTGTTATTGCATCCTGCGGCTTAATTTATGAATTAGTAGCGGGTGCGCTCTCCAGTTATTTACTGGGAGATTCTGTCACACAATTTTCCACTGTAATCGGCACCTATTTATTTGCCATGGGTGTTGGTTCATGGCTCTCGCGTCATATTCATAATCGCATTCCCGAACGCTTTATCATGATTGAAATTATGGTTGGGCTGGTAGGTGGTTTTTCAGCGGCAATTTTATTTTTATCCTTCGCATTTGCTGGCGAACCCTTCCGTATTATTTTGTATTTTTTAGTTGCGCTAATTGGCATTTTAGTCGGCATAGAAATTCCGCTGGTGATGCGGTTATTGGAGAAAGATCTTAAACTGTCTGAGCTGGTGTCGTCAGTACTCAGTGTGGATTACCTCGGTGCTTTGTTAGTATCCGTATTGTTTCCCTTATTATTAGCACCACATTTAGGTTTCGTGCGCACATCCTTATTATTTGGTGCGTTTAATATTGTGGTAGCACTCTGGGTAGTTCATCTCTTCAAACAAAACATTATTCATCCGCGACGTTATTTTGCGCTGGGTATTGGCTCGCTCATTTTGTTGAGTATAGGTTTTATCGGCGCTGAAAAATTGATGCGTTTTTCTGAAGTAAAAATGTATGGTGATGAAATCATTTACACCAAATCCACACCGTACCAACGCATAGTGCTCACACGCTGGCGCGATGATTTTCGTTTATTTCTGAATGGCAATTTGCAATTTTCATCGCGCGATGAATATCGCTACCACGAATCATTAATTCACCCTGCATTCGCCACCTTACCTCATGCTCGCGATGTCCTGGTTTTAGGTGGCGGTGACGGCATGGCCGTGCGCGAAATACTTAAGTACCCCAATATTCAACACATCACATTGGTGGATCTTGATCCGCAAATGACACAAATGTTTAAGAACGACACAGTGCTCAGCAAACTCAATGGCTTAAGTTTGCAGTCGCCCAAAGTGAATATTATTAATGCCGATGCCTTAAGTTGGATGGAAGCACAATCCCAAAGTTACGATGCAATTGTGGTAGATTTCCCCGACCCAACCAGCTATGCACTTGGCAAACTTTACACAGTCACTTTTTACCAAATGTTGCGCCGTCATATACGCCCGCAAGGGCTAGCCGTAGTACAAACCACATCGCCATTGTATGCACCAAAATCTTATTGGATGGTGCACAACACCGCGCGCGAAGCCGGGTTTATTACCACAGGTTACCATGCCCTCGTGCCCTCGTTCGGCGAATGGGGTTTTATGCTGTTGAGTGAAAAAGCTTATCAACCACCAACAACAATCCCGGTACCAACACGCTTTCTTAATAGCGCAATCTTGCCAACACTCTTTATTTTTCCACAAGATATGTTGTCAGGTATTCAGGAAGTAAATCGTTTGGATAATCAGGCATTAGTTAGAGTATTTGAACAAGAATGGGGAGTGGCGCTGCGTTGACTAGCAGCAAATTAAACGGCATTAGCCGACGTGATTTTTTAATCGGCAGCAGTGGAGTGCTCTTGCTCGGCTGCACACCTGATACAGCCACATTACCCACCGGTGCACTACTCGGGCCAGATAATAATATCGGCCACCAACTACGTGATGGTCAGTTCCCACCAGCCAGCCGTGAAATGCGCACACCTATTTTGATTGCCGGCGCAGGTATCGCAGGGCTTAGCTGCGCCTGGTGGTTACAGCGCAATGGCATTACCGATTTCAAATTACTCGAGTTAGAAAATACCCCAGGAGGAAATGCGCGTTCTGGCCGTAATTCCATTAGCGCATTTCCGTGGGGCGCACACTATTTACCCCTACCCGGCCTTGATGCTAGCTATGTGCGAATACTGCTCGCAGAACTCGGAGTTTTGCAAGGCGATATAAATTCTTTAACGCCAACCTACGACGAAAAAATGTTGGTACAAGCACCGGACGAGCGTTTGTTTATCAATGGCGCCTGGCAAGATGGCCTGGTCCCTCGGGCAGGTATAGGCGCAAATGCACAGCACGAAATTCAGCAATTTGAAACTCTCATGAATGATTGGAGTGAACGTAAAGGCTTGGATGGTCGTTATGCATTTACAATTCCGTCAGATCTCAGCTCAACCGATCCCAGCATTCGCGAACTCGACAAAATAACTTTTCATGAGTGGATGCAACAACAAAACTTGCGTAGCGAACCATTGCATTGGTATGTAAGCTACAGTTGCCGCGACGACTTCGGTGCTGACCATCACCAAATTTCCGCATGGGCAGGGCTGCATTATTTTTGCTGCCGTCGCGGTCAAGCCGCCAATGCTGAGCCTCACAGCGTATTAACTTCACCACAAGGCAACGGCTGGATAGTGGAGCAGCTCAGCCAAAAGCTACAACAACAATTACTCACGGGTCACACAGTTGTTCGTATCGAATCACAGGCTACTGGTGCGAATGATATAAGCGCAGATGTGTATGACAGTGCCACACAAGAAGTGGTGCGCATTCATTGCGATCAATTTGTTTGGGCCGCACCCTTGTTTATTTTGCCACGAGTTTGGTCAGCTATGCCCAAAATCGCCACGCCTGAATATGCGCCGTGGCTAGTGGCAAATCTTACGATCAACAATATCGACGAACATGAATTCACCACTTGGGATAACGTGATTTACCAAGGCCAGGGTTTAGGTTATGTCGATGCCACTCACCAACAAATGCAATTTCATCGCCCGCAACGAGTGTTAACTTATTACAATGCTCTAAGCAATTTGCCACCGCGTGAAGCGCGCCAGCAACTGCTAACGGTATCTCACGAAACCTGGACTAAACAAATTTTTGCCGACTTACATAAAGCTCACCCACAACTTGAAAAACAATGCAGTGCAATCGATATTTGGCGTTGGCCACACGCCATGGCAATTCCTGCACCGGGATTTTTAAGTAACCTGCCCAGCCGCCAACAAAACCTGCATCCACGAATTCATATTGCACACAGCGATTTATCCGGGTTTTCATTATTTGAAGAAGCGCAATACTGGGGAATTACTGCGGCGAAAAAGATTTTGGCAGACGTTGGTAAATTGTAATAACAGAAAAATAGTGAATGATTTTTCAGGAGCATGTAATGAAAAAATTTATACCCAACCTGGTAACATTTTGT
>JANYIO010000051.1 GCA_025362015.1 Gammaproteobacteria bacterium
ATCACGCTATCAATTGGCCCGCCAATATAATTTTTCGTAGGCCGCATAATAATATTAATGATCAAACCATTCGGGCGCTGAATTTTAGACAACACCAGCGTTGGAACAGGCGCTGTATTGGCATTGCTATAATTAGGTAAAGTAGCGCTTGGAAAATACAGCAATGTCCCATCCGGTTTGTTGAGAATAAAACCAGTGAAATTTCTGTCTACACTAAGATCAAATGTTGATTTGTTGGTGCTTGCATCAACATAGGTTAAGGTAAAACTGTCACCTCTTTTTGAGCTAAACGTTTTGCCATCCGCACTGACAAAAAATTCAGCCGAGGCACCGTCACCAAATACATGCAGCACATAACCAGCTAACAAATTTGAAAAGTTTGAGCGGTAAATTCCCCCACTGTATTTTTCCCGGAATCCGTGTTGTACAGGCGTCCCGCCTTCACTTGTTTCACTCACATTGACAAAGTTATTGGTAAAATTACCTATTGAATGTTGAAGCCCTAGCGCACCACCAATGTTTATATCAGTCGATGAAATAGAAATAGTTCCAGACATAAAGTCAACTTGATGTCTATCCTTCACATCATAAGGAGGAGAAGCCATTTGGGCAGCCCAGCTCTGCATGGCTAAAAACGAACCTACCAACATAATTACTACTGTTACATAAGATTTACTATTCATAACTGACACTCCTTTGTGATTCACACATTGCTCTAAAAATAAAGGTTTCATGTATTTCTCATTAACGTTGCTGTTCTGTTTTGTGAGGCTCTCTCGCGATAACGCAAAAACTATGACTTATTGCTCAGTAACTGTCGTGCGATTACCTGCTTTGTCATATTGATAATTTGTTTTGTCCGCACCGCCAACCTTAACTTTCTTCAGGCGCCCCAATGCATCATATTCGTATTGTTGGCCCACCATATTTCCCGTTTGCAGCGCACCCGCCACGTTTGCAGAGGATGTTGATGTTGTCCAGGTAGTGGAGCAGCCTGTTGCATTACAGGCATTGATGCTATAGCTGTAACTCGTACCCGTTACTACGGTCAGATCCACGTAATAAAGAGCGGTGAGATTAGATGCAATTAAGGCCCCGTTTCTGTTTAGATTGTATTTCGTCGCAATTGCTGAAGGAGCCCATTTAACAAACATGGACGATAGGTTAACGGTTACTGAAATTGATGCGGGTGCCGCTGGCACTATCCCCAGTGTGGCACTTGTTGTTGTACTTCCGCCCACGCCAGTACAGGTAACAGACACTGTTATAGGGCTGTTAACAACTGAATAAGTATAACTACCACTGGGCGCCGTACCGCTTGGTAAACCCGCACAGCTACTGGCGTTGGTTGATGACCAAGTCAGGTTGGCGCTGCCGCCCGAGGTAACGGGGGTTGGGTTAAAGGAAACCGACACCGTTGGTTTTGGTACTACAGTGACGGTAGCGCTGGCGGTAGTGCTGCCACCCACACCCGTACAAGTGACTGACACTATGGTAGAGCTGGTCATTCCCGAATAGGTATAACTTCCGCTGGGCGCTGTGCCGCTGGGCAAGCCCGAACAGCTACTGGCGTTGGTTGACGACCAAGTCAAAATGGGGCTCGCGCCTGAGGCAATTTGTGTCACATTAAAAGAAACCGACACGGTAGGTATGGGCACTACGGTCACTGTCGCGCTGGCTGCGGTACTGCCACCCACACCCGTACAGGTAACTGTTACTGCGGTGGAACTGGTCATCCCCGAATACGTATAACTCCCATTCGGTGCCGTACCGCTGGGTAGACCGCTACAACTACTGGCATTGGTTGAAGACCAAGTCAAAATAGGGCTGGCGCCTGAGGCAATTTGTGCAACGTTAAAAGAAGCCGTAACCGTAGGTTTTGGCACTACGGTCACTGTTGCACTGGTAGAGCTTGTGCCACCCATACCAGTACAGGTAACCGTTGCCGTGAAGGTAGATAAAATAGAGGAGTAAACGACCGTGGTTCCTGAGACAACACTTGTCCGCGAAGTGGGTGAAAACGAACAACTGGTTGCACCTGTTGGTGACCAACTCAATGTGGCACTTTGACCCGCAGCAATTTGACTAGGAACAAAAGAAGCGCTGACCGTAGGTGCTGGTACGGTCAATACAAATTGTTGAGTGGACGTAGTTGTGCAAGTTGGCGTATTGGTTCGCTGGGAACAGTCATCAAAACGAACACTATGCGTTCCTGAAGAATCGTTCCCAGAATAAGTTCCACTGGGACCATATTGACCCTTAAGAGCACCATCAATATAAAGCTGGACAAAGGTCTGCCCTCCACTCCAAGTAACCGTGTAAGCACCTGTGAGGTTTGGATTTGGACTGGACACACTAAATGTCACAGCTGCTTGAGCCGCTATAGAGAATAAAGTCAGTAGTAGTAAAAAAAGGCCTTGTATAAATCCTGTCTTCGCTAAGAGCTTCTTGTGGTTCATAACATCGTCCTTCGAAAGGGAAAATACTTAATAATCCATGAAGTATTCCCTTCCCTAAAATACCTAAACACAACGGCATCTGGTCAAAAAGGCAACATCATCACTTGATCACAATAAAAAATAGTGGTGCGAGCAATAAGAAAGGGAACTGGGATAGGCGGGAGAATACGGTCTCTGTATTACTAAAATACCGGTGTCCTACATTTCCTTACAGCTTTTGTAAGCTGTATAAACTTTAATCATTTCCGTGCCATAAATCAATCACTTTATTTCAAAACTTAATAAAACAAATATTCATAGAGACTTTTGCACGAACCAACAAATACGTCGCAAAAAATCATTCCTGTGAGAAAATAACGCATCGCAGATGAGGAAAAGATCATGGCCTGGAAAAACACAAAACAGCGCAGCTTAGCGGATGCACTCGCCAC
>JANYIO010000053.1 GCA_025362015.1 Gammaproteobacteria bacterium
CTAATCCGCTTAATGCCAATGCTTTTGCAATATCCGATACAATAAGTGGCGACGGTAACCAATATTTTCTGTTCGGTTATTACATGCATAGAAATATTTTTGAAAAATATTCTATGCTGAAAAATTTATCGAATATTTTTAATTCACAAGCAGACGCAGAAAAATTATTTACTAAGGAGCAACGCTCAATAGTTGAATATCAACACATTATTTTTCACGCTTTGATAGTTTAGATTGATTGCGGTAGCTTTTATCCCGTCCAATATCCTTTGGTGAGTACGCTAATTCAGCAAAAAAATTAATAAAAAAATCCGAAATTTTTCGGATTTTTTTATTAATTTTTTTTTTGTGATTATATTATTTTTTCGTTGGCCGCTGCCAGCCCTGAATATTGCGCTGCTTGCCGCGCGCAATTGCCAGCTCAGCAGATTCAATATCTTTCGTAATAACCGAGCCAGCAGCAATGGTACTTCCAGAGCCAATTTTTAACGGTGCCACCAACGCAGAATTAGAACCTACGAAAACGTTATCGCCTATTTCTGTTTTAAATTTATTTACGCCATCATAGTTACAGGTAATCGTGCCTGCGCCAACATTTACATCGCTGCCAATAATAGCGTCGCCAATATAGCTAAGATGATTTACCTTACTGCCCTTAGCAATTACAGCTTTTTTTGTTTCCACAAAATTGCCAATTTTTACACCATCTGCGAGCTGGGTACCGGGGCGTAAGCGCGCGTAAGGGCCAATATCACAATCAGCCGCTAATACCGAATCTTCTACATGGCTATAAGCCTTGATGTGAGTGTTGCTGCCAATCTTGCTATTAATAATGATGCAGTTAGGTTCAATCACTACGCCATCACCCAAGACTACATCGCCTTCAAATACGCAATTAATATCAATCACTACATCGCGACCGGTTTGCAAATTACCGCGACAGTCAAAGCGGGCAGGGTCCAGCAAGGTTACGCCCACCACCATTAATTCATTGGCTTTTTGTTTTTGATAAAAACGCTCAAGCGCCGCTTGTTGTTGGCGATTATTGATGCCTTCTACTTCTTCGACCGCATTGGGTTGTTCAACGTGGATGCTCACACCGCTTTGCTGTGCTAACGCAATAATGTCCGTGAGATAGTACTCGCCTTGGGAATTGTTGTTCTGTAATTGTGGTAACCATTGCTGCAGATGCCTGGTTTTTACAGCCATTATGCCAGTATTGATTTCACTGATTTTGCGCTGCTCGTCGTTGGCATCCTTATGCTCCACAATCGCCTGAACTGCGCCGGAGGCATTGCGAATAATACGACCATAACCAGTGGGATCCTGCATATTGACGGTGAGTAAACCCATTTGTTTATCACTAACTGCTGCAATTAATTTTTGTAAAGTATCAGCCCGGGTAAGTGGTACATCGCCGTAAAGAATTAAAACGGTTGCATCATTACGCAATTTCGGCAAAGCCTGTTGCACTGCGTGGCCAGTACCGAGTTGTTGCGCTTGGAGCACAAATTTTACATCTGGCGCTGCCATACAAGCTTCAACTTTTTCTGCACCGTGGCCAATAATAATTAAGATTTGCTGACCGCCGATACTACGTGCTGTATCTACCACATGCTGCACCAGGGCTTTGCCGCCAATAGGGTGCAATACTTTCGGTAAATCAGAACGCATACGCGTGCCTTTACCAGCGGCGAGAACGAGAATATCAAGCGATGTTGTTTGGCTCACAGGAGGCTCCTTTTTTACAGTAATAGTTTTAACGCAGGCAAACTTTCTATAGGATTAAAATCATATATCCCAGAATGCAAAAAGGGCAGCACATGCCACCCTTTGTATTCTTTCTACAACAGACTTATTTGCCAGCCTTTTTACGAATGGCTTGCAAGGTGCGCAATTGGGCAGAAGCTTCAGCCAATTGAACAGCTGCCCGAGCAAAGTCAAACTCGGTAGATTTATTGCTTAATTCTTGTTGCGCTGTTTGCTGAGCTAGTAGTGCAGCGGCTTCATCTACATCGCCAGCACGCAAGGCGGTATCGGCTAGTACGCTAATTGAGTAGGGCTGAACTTCAAGAAAACCGCCGGAAACATAAAAAATTTCTTCCGAACTATCTTGCTTGATTACCCTTACTGGGCCTGGTCTTAGGCTAGTCAATAAGGGGGCGTGACCATAAGCAATACCTAATTCGCCCAAGGCACCCGTAGCAATTACCATCTCGACCAAGCCAGAAAAAATCTCGCGCTCAGCGCTAACGATATTGCATTGCACAGTCATGGCCATATCTTTCTCTCGTGTTGAATAACAAAAACCTTAACAAACTCAATGAAAAACCCCGAATGTAAATCATTCGGGGAATTCGTATTACTTCAGTTTGGTGGCTTTTTCTATAGCTTCGTCGATAGTACCTACCATGTAGAAAGCTTGCTCTGGCAAGTGATCATAATCACCGGCTAACAAGCCTTTGAAACCACGGATGGTTTCTTTTAATGGTACATATTTGCCTGGAGAACCAGTAAATACTTCGGCTACATGGAACGGCTGAGACAAGAAACGTTCGATTTTACGCGCACGTGATACGGTTTGTTTGTCTTCTTCTGACAATTCATCCATACCCAGACTCGCGATAATATCTTTCAATTCTTTATAACGTTGCAATACGGTTTGAACACCGCGTGCAGTTGCATAGTGCTCGTTACCAATAATCATTGGATCCAACTGACGTGACGTTGAGTCGAGTGGATCGATCGCTGGGTAAATACCTTTAGCGGCGATGTCACGGCTCAATACTACGGTTGAGTCCAAATGCGCAAACGTGGTTGCTGGAGACGGGTCAGTCAAGTCATCCGCAGGTACGTAAACGGCTTGTACAGAAGTGATCGAACCGGTTTTGGTAGACGTAATACGTTCTTGCAGAACGCCCATTTCTTCAGCCAATGTTGGTTGGTAACCTACCGCTGATGGCATACGGCCCAAGAGTGCAGATACTTCGGTACCAGCGAGGGTGTAACGGTAAATGTTGTCAACGAAGAACAATACGTCTTTACCTTCGTCACGGAATTTCTCCGCCATGGTCAAACCAGTCAAAGCTACGCGTAAACGGTTGCCTGGTGGCTCGTTCATCTGACCGTAAACCATCGCTACTTTGTCAACAACGTTGGATTCTTTCATCTCGTGGTAGAAGTCGTTCCCTTCACGAGTACGCTCACCTACACCGGCAAACACGGATAAACCGGCGTGTTCTTTCGCAATGTTGTTGATGAGTTCCATCATATTTACGGTTTTACCTACACCGGCACCACCGAATAGACCAACTTTACCGCCTTTTGCGAAAGGGCAAACCAAGTCAATTACTTTAATGCCGGTTTCAAGCAATTCTTCCGAAGCAGCCAGGTCTTCATATCTAGGTGCAGCGCGGTGAATTTGCATACGCTCTTTTTCACCGATAGGACCACACTCGTCGATGGGGTTACCCAATACATCCATAATGCGACCCAAGGTTTCTTTACCTACAGGTACACGGATGGGCTGGTTAGTGTTGGTTACAAGCAAACCGCGACGCAAACCTTCCGAGGAGCCGAGAGCAATAGTGCGCACAACACCATCGCCTAACTGCTGCTGAACTTCGAGGGTCAGGTTGCCCTCAGTAATAACCAGTGCATCATAAACTTTGGGCACTACATCGCGCGGGAATTCCACGTCGATAACCGCACCGATGATTTGTACAATACGTCCGCTACTCATTTCCGGTTCCTCTTAACTTCTATGCTGATTCAATTTCAATGGGGTCACAATGGGTCGGTCATAACAAGGTCAGACACCATTGAAACTAAGATACCGCTGCCGCACCGCCCACAATTTCAGACAGTTCCTGGGTAATTGCTGACTGACGAGCTTTGTTATAAATCAGCTTTAAATTATCGATCAATTCACCGGCGTTATCGGTTGCACTTTTCATGGCAACCATACGCGCAGCTTGTTCACACGCGGTATTTTCAACAACTGACTGATAAACCTGAGATTCAATAAAGCGCGTTAACAGACCTTTCAATAAGTCCTCTGCTTCCGGCTCGTAAATATAATCCCAGTGATGCTTTAACTTAGTATTATCGTCTGCTACCAGCGGCAATAATTGTTGCACATTGGGCTGCTGGGTCATGGTGTTGACGAATTCGTTGCTCACTAAAAACAACTTATCAATTTTGCCTTCTGTAAAGGCATCCAACATCACTTTCACACTACCAATTAACTGTGCAACGGTTGGTGCTTCGCCTACATCGCGAGTTGCTGCAACAACATTACCGCCAAAGCTTTTGAAAAAAGCCGAGGCTTTTGCGCCTACCAGACATAAATCAATGGCTACGCCTTGATCCGTCCAAGCTTTCATAGCTCTTATGGTGGCTTTAAACAAGTTAGTGTTTAAACCACCACAAAGACCACGGTCGCTCGATATAACTACGAAGCCCACACGTTTAACCGTGCGCTCTTTCATAAACTGGTGCTTATATTCAGCATTTGAATTTGCCAAATGACCGATAACAGCACGCATACGATTGGAGTAAGGTTTACCCAATTGCATACGTTCCTGTGCACGACGCATTTTACTTGCTGCAACCATTTCCATTGCGCTAGTAATTTTTTGTGTGCCTTTGACGCTAGCAATCTGCGTCCGTATTTCTTTAGTGCCTGCCATAACTCTCGAACCTAAAGTCTAAGACTCTTGAGGGATTTACAGAGGTGCGCCAGGCGCACCTTTGCATTACCAAATGCGACTTGCTTGAAACCTACCAGGTACGGCTGGCTTTAAGTTTAGTCACTAGCTCTTTGAACTTGCCTTCCAACTCGCTGTTCCAATCACCCGTTGCATCAATATGCGCCATAGTCTCAGCGTATTCTGATTTAGCAAACGATAACAATGCAGCTTCAAAATCGAGGACTTTATTCACAGCTATGTCTTTCAGATGACCTTCGTTAGCAGCGTAAAGCACTAATGCCATTTGGCCGACGCTCATAGGCGTAAATTGCTTTTGCTTCATCAATTCAGTTACACGTTGACCGTGGCTTAATTGTGATTTGGTAACTTCATCCAAATCTGAAGCAAACTGCGAGAAAGCTGCCAATTCGCGATATTGAGCCAGAGCTGTACGAATACCGCCTGCCAGCTTTTTGATCACTTTAGTTTGTGCAGCACCGCCCACACGCGATACGGAAATACCAGCATTCATCGCAGGGCGTACGCCTGAGTTGAACATGGAGGATTCCAAAAATATTTGGCCATCGGTAATCGAAATTACGTTGGTAGGTACGAATGCAGAAACGTCACCGGCTTGAGTTTCAATAATTGGCAGAGCGGTAAGAGAACCGGTTTTACCTTTCACTTCACCCTTGGTGAACTTCTCAACGTAATCTTCGCTAACGCGAGATGCACGCTCTAATAGACGCGAGTGGAGATAAAATACATCGCCAGGATAAGCTTCGCGGCCCGGTGGACGACGCAGCAACAAGGAGATTTGACGGTATGCCCAAGCTTGCTTAGTCAAGTCGTCATAAATAATCAAGGCGTCTTGACCGCGATCGCGATAATACTCGCCCATGGTGCAACCGGCGAAAGGAGCCAGAAATTGCATGGCGGCTGGGTCTGATGCTGTAGCAGCAACTACCACTGTATGCGCCATTGCACCGTGATCTTCTAATTTACGTACTACTGCTGCAATGGAAGAGGCTTTTTGGCCAATTGCAACATAGATACATTTAATGCCTGAGCCTTTTTGGTTGATGATGGCATCAACAGCGATTGCGGTTTTACCGATTTGACGGTCACCGATAATCAATTCGCGTTGACCACGACCAATAGGTACCATCGAGTCGATAGCTTTCAAACCGATTTGCACCGGTTGATCAACTGATTTACGCCAAATTACACCAGGAGCTACTTTTTCAATAGCATCAGTCATGGTGTTATTCAGTGGGCCTTTACCATCGATAGGATTACCGAGAGCATCAACAACGCGACCGAGTAATTCCGGGCCGACTGGGACCTCGAGAATACGACCGGTACACTTACATTTTTGGCCCTCCGCAATACCGCGGTAATTACCAAGAATTACGGCACCTACGGAATCGCGCTCAAGATTCAGCGCCATCCCAAAAACACCACCTTCAAATTCAATCATCTCGCCGTACATAACTTCAGCAAGACCGTGAATACGAATAATACCGTCGGTTACGGAAACAACCGTACCTTCGTTTTGTGCTTCTGTAGAAAATTCAAGGCTATCAATACGCTTCTTGATAAGTTCACTGATTTCAGAAGGGTTCAGTTGCTGCATGCTCTGTTCCTCTATCCCAACAATTAGGATTTCATTGCTTCGGCAAGTTTTGCCAAGCGACCACGGATTGAACCATCGATTACCATGTCACCGGTGTGGATAATTGCTCCACCCAGCAAGCTCGTATCAACCGAGCTGTGCACGCTAACTGTACGATTCAATTTGGCGCTCAGCGCTTGGGCCAATTTGTTTATCAAGTCAACAGACAACTCGTAAGCTGCCGTTACCTCAACCTCAATAGATTTTTCTTGCTGTGCCTTCATCGTGGCGAACAGTTCCTTGATATAAGGTAACAACGCCAAACGCTTATTGCTGGCAAGTGTATGAATGAAATTTTTAACTTTTTCATCCATTTGTTCACCACAAACTTGTACAAAAACAGAAGCTTTCTGCGCCGCAGACAATCCCGATGAGCTTAACGCTTTTTTCACCTGATCTTGTTCTGCAACCGCGGCTGAAACTGCTAAAGCATCAAACCAGGACTGTAATTTATTCGCCGCCAAAGCATATTCAAATGCTGCTTTAGCGTAGGGTCTAGCCAGGGTGGTTAGTTCAGCCATATCTACCTCAATTACAACTCAGCAGCGAGTTTATTAACCAACTCGTTGTGAGCATTTTTATCGATAGATGAACCGAGAATTTTTTCTGCACCGACCAACGCCAAAACCACAACTTTGCTGCGCAATTCTTCTTTCGCGCGACTCGTTGCCTGTTCAATTTCTGCTTGTGCTGAAGCTTTTAATCGATCGCCTTCAATACGTGCTTTTTCTTTTGCTTCTTCAACAATTTCTATCGCACGTTTGTTAGCTTGATCAATAATTACCGCAGCTTCTTTCTTCGCAGAAGTAAGTTGTTCAACTGCTTTCTGCTGTGCCAATTCAAGATCTTTTTCAGCTCTATCTGCCGCATGAAGCCCATCAGCAATACGCTTGGTGCGCTCTGCCATGGCCGCAATAATCGGTGGCCACACATAGCTTCGCGTCAAGAATATAAAGATAAAAAAGGCCACCATTTGGCCGATTAACGTTGCATTAATGTTCACGTTTAAATGCCTTCTTATAAGACGTTAATAAAGACGTTAACTATCGTTGTCGACAATTATTGGCCAGTAAGCGCGAACAAAATGTACATGCCGATACCTACACCAATCATTGGCACCGCATCAACCAGGCCCATTACCACGAAAAACTGGGTACGCAACATTGGTAGTAATTCTGGTTGACGCGCAGCACCTTCCAAAAATTTACCGCCCAACAAAGCCACACCAATTGCAGCACCAATTGCACCCAAGCCAATTACCAGGGCACCGGCAAAAACTAAAAAGCTAGCGTCAGTCACAGCGTTTACTCCTACTTAAGTTAATAAAATAAAAAATCTGAATTTAGTGCTCTTCATCCGTTTGATGAGCCATGCTCATGTAAACAATGGTTAACACTGTGAAAATAAAAGCCTGTAAAGCAATAATTAAAATATGAAACAAGGCCCACAAAACATGCAAACTTATGCCAAAAATACCGAGGAAAAGATTCACTCCGCACATGATGGCAATGAGGATAAATATAACTTCTCCCGCATAAAGATTGCCAAACAAACGCAGACCAAGAGAGACAGGTTTTGCAATTAAATTAACAAACTCAAGAATAAAGTTAGGGACAATAGCGAGCGCTTGAATGAATATATTTTTACTGCTAAATGGGTGCAAGCAAAGCTCTTTAGCAAAACCAACAATGCCTTTTTCGCGCAAACTGAACACAACAATTAAGATAAAAACGGCGGCCGCTGTACCCAAGGTAATATTAGGATCTGTAGAAGGTACTACTTTAAAGAATACCTCATGTGGATTCGCACCCAGAGAAACGCCAATGTATTTTGCAATTTGCGGCAGTAAATCAACAGCCAGCAAATCCATTGCATTCATAAAGAATACCCACACCATAATGGTTAAGGCTAAGGGCGCAATCATGGAATTCTTATAGGGAAACATACCCTTAACATTGTCATCAATAAACTCAACTACTGCCTCAACTAAGTTTTGTAGGCCAGTCGGTGCGTCAGAGGTAATTTTTTTCGCGACACTGCGAAAAATAAAGAAAAACAAAGCGGCGAGAAATATTGACCAGCCCATGGTATCGACATTAATAGCCCAAAAACCCATTTGTTTTGCTTCTGCACCGCTCGCAGCAAAACCCCAATGACCATCGGCAAACTGACCATAGGTTAAGTTGGTTAAGTGGTGATTAATATACTGTGATGATGTAAGTGATTCTGAGTGTTCAGCGGCTGACATCTGTTCTCAATTCCAATTAAAGATGATTAATTTTGGCCAAGGTCGCAACAAATTTTCTGCGCACTAGCGGATATATCCATACAGTTGACTGTACCGTCAAAAAAGCTGCGAACATAAAGAACGCATTACCAGGCACTTTAAACAACTCTAATCTTTTAAATGCAATAAAAAAAAGTGATGCCGTAATAAAAAATTTACCTGCTTCACCTAGATAAAACGCCGCTAGTATTTCTCCCGCTGGCTTTCCCAACGCGGGACGAAAGGCGACAACTACAAGCCATAAATTGGCGAGCGCGCAAATCAATCCGCCACACAAAATTGCTGTGGCAATTTGATTTTTAAATTGTTGATTACTAAATAGCCAGCCCAACAAACCCAATGAACCTGAAAACACAAATTGCGCGATCACTATTTGTAAAGCAAACACACGCCCAGTTGGTTCTGGATGCAACGAGTGCTGACCTAATGTCAATGGATTGCTCCCTTACTTAGTTTTCCTAACACATCATCAAAATTATTATTGGTAATGTTTTTCCACGCAGCGTGCTTCATTTTAGCGCTGGCATTATAGTGACAATGATCACACGCTTCAACCACGCATTAGTGCCAATTTTCATTAAAAGCGATTTAAGTTGAGTAAAAATTTACCTTTTTTACTTAAGCACGCCTAAATCCGCTATTTGATATGATTTAAAATGCCATCCAATTCATCCAGCGAGTTGTAGCTAATGACTAATTTCCCTCTCCCTTTGACGCCTTGCTGAATCTCGACACCAGCGCCTAATGTTCCTGACAAGCGCTCTTCTAAGCGGCGAATATCTGCTGATGGCGTTGCTACCGGTTTAGATTTATTTTTTCCTTCCTGATAGACACGCACTAGCGCTTCGGTTTGCCGAACCGACAAACCCTTTGCGACAATTTGCCGGCCGATTTCACGTTGAACATTAGGTTCGAGCGTCAGCAGTGAACGTGCGTGCCCCATTTCCAAATCACCGCGCTCCAGCAAAACCTTTACATCATCTGTCAAAGCAATCAACCGCAACAGATTGGTAATAGTCGTGCGCGATTTACCGACTGCTGTGGCAACCTCCTGATGGGTTAATTCAAATTCGTCCTGCAGACGTTTTAGCGCCATTGCCTCTTCGATAGGATTTAAATCTTCACGTTGAATATTTTCAATCAGCGACATTGCGATTGCTGCTTCGTCGGGAACATCGCGGATAACTGCGGGAATTTTATCGAGCCCGGCTAGTTGTGTGGCTCGCCAACGGCGCTCACCCGCAATCAGTTCATAGCGGCCATCGCCAATCGGACGCACTACAATTGGCTGCATTACACCCTGAACTTTGATGGATTCAGCTAATTCTTCTAAAGCTTCGGGATGCATATCACGGCGTGGCTGATATTTTCCGCGTTGAATTAATTCAACCGGTAAATGTGCAAGCTTGCCATCTTTGTATTCTAATTTTGCATCTGCTTCGCCAGTGTCTCCTGGCAGTAAAGGCATATCCGGCGCAGGAGAGGTTATGCCCAAGCCCGCATTTAACAATGCATCTAAACCTTTTCCCAAGCCTTTACGTTTTGTCGACATTAATTTTTTGCCTTGTAAAAAATGTTAGTGAGTTGTTTCTGTCGAATGAATATTTTTTGTGCCGGCTTCATTGCGGCGAATTATTTCACCCGCTAGCGCTAAATAAGCAAGTGCACCTTTCGATTGACGATCAAAGGCCAATACCGGCATACCAAAACTTGGAGCTTCTGCAAGACGTACATTGCGTGGAATACACGTACGATACAATCTATCGCCAAAATGTTGCGTTAGTTGTACAGAAACATCATTGGTTAAACTATTGCGCGGATCATACATAGTCCGCAACAATCCTTCGATTTTTAATTCAGGATTTAAAACGCGCTGGATTTGATTGATAGTACCAACCAAAGCCGATAAACCTTCAAGTGCATAATATTCACACTGCATCGCAATGATCACGCCATTACTTGCTGTTAACGCATTGAGTGTCAGCATGTTAAGCGAAGGTGGGCTATCAATCAAAATATAATCGTATTCATCTTTTATTTGTGCCAGGGCTATTTGTAAACGCCGCTCCTTGTTTTCTAGCGCCAGCAATTCAACTTCAGCCGCAGTTAAATCACTGTTCGACGGAAGTACATGATATTTACCGCTCTCGGAATAGACAATACAATTTTTAATACTGGCACGCTCGGTTAGCACATCATAAGTATTTTCTTCAATTTCATTTTTATTAATGCCGCTACCCATAGTAGCGTTACCTTGCGGGTCGAGATCAACTAACAACACACGCTTTTTAGTTGCCGCTAACGATGCCGCTAAATTTACGCAGGTTGTTGTTTTTCCAACACCACCTTTTTGATTAGCGACTGCATATATTCTGGTCAAATGAATATCCTTAAATCACATCGTGATTTAATAAAATTTATTTATTTTTTATTTGCAAAATTATCAAATGACGTTCGCCATCTGTTTCAGCAACATTTAATTTAATATTATCTAATATTTCTACTTTACTGGCGATGGCTTCGATTTCAGTTGTTGGAAATAAACCTTTCATCGCTATAAATACACCATTATTTACTAATAAATGTTCGCAATTTTCTGTCATGTCTTGCAAGCTTGAAAATGCGCGACTAATAATCGCATTATATTTTTGCTCAGGATTAAATTTTTCTACGCGATTATTTTCAACAGTGACATTATTTAATTGCAACAATGTTTTTATGTGAAACAGAAAACGCGTTTTTTTACCATTGCTATCGAGTAAGGTAAATTGTTTTTGGGGAAACATAATGGCTAAGGGAATGCCCGGTAAACCACCGCCTGTTCCTACGTCTATTAAACGATCAGTGCAATGCTGCGTCTTTTGAAAATAAGGTATTACACTTAAACTATCCAGCAAGTGCCGCTTAATCATTTCACGAATATCGCGAATGGCGGATAGATTATAGGCCTTATTCCATTTTTCAAATTCACGAATATATATTAATAAATTTTCGATTTGCAATTCTTGTAAGGTGACCGACATAGCGTCAGCGCCCTGCAACAATATTTGACGTAAATCTTTTTCTAACTCATTCACTCAATCAACTCTTTATAAAATTTTTAGCGACAGATTAAGATGCTTGTTGTGATTCCGGTTGGGAATCTTCACTAGTCAAACGCTTCATCATTCCGTGCTTTTTTAAGTAAACTAACAATTGCGAAATAGCCGCAGGTGTTATTCCTGAAATACGTTGTGCATGTGCCAAAGTTAGTGGGCGCTGTGCAGACAACTTTTGTTTTACTTCATTAGATAAACCTTCAACTTTTGAAAAATTAAAATCATCCGGTATTAAAGTATTTTCATAAGCGCGCAAGCGATCAATATCTTCTTGTTGCCGTTCAATATAACCAGAATATTTTGCAGCAATTTCAATTTGCTCAGCAACAAACTCATCACTCACCGCTTCGCCTTTTACCGCCGCTATGTCGAAGTAAGTTAATTCCGGACGTTTTAATAATTCAAATAAACTGTATTCATGCGTTAATTTAGTTTGAATTTTTGCTTCAATTTTTTCTGCTTCTGCAGAACCTGCTTGAATCCAGGTCGATTTTAAACGCTGTTGTTCAAGCGTAATGCTTTCACGTTTTTCACAAAAGGTCTGCCATTGCGCATCGCCAACAACACCCAGTTCGCGACCTTTTTCAGTTAAACGTAAATCGGCGTTATCTTCGCGCAACAATAAACGGTATTCGGCGCGACTGGTAAACATACGGTAGGGCTCTTTGGTGCCGAGCGTAATTAAATCGTCCACCAATACGCCGGCATAGGCTTGATCGCGCGATGGGCACCAGGAATCTTTTTCTTGCGCGCGCAGCGCCGCGTTAATTCCAGCCAGCAAACCTTGCGCGCCAGCTTCTTCATAACCAGTAGTACCGTTAATTTGCCCGGCAAAAAATAATCCGCCAATCATCTTAGTTTCAAGACTGTGTTTTAAATCTTGTGGATTGAAAAAATCATATTCAATTGCATAACCCGGGCGAACAATATGTGCATTTTCAAAACCTTTTATTGAACGCACTAAATTTATTTGTACATCAAATGGCAAACTTGTCGATATACCATTTGGATAAAGTTCGTGTGTTGTTAATCCTTCCGGTTCAATAAAAACCTGATGTGAATTTTTATCGGCAAAGCGATGTATTTTATCTTCGATAGAAGGGCAGTAGCGTGGACCTATACCTTCAATTACTCCCGAATACATCGGTGAGCGATCCAAACCACCGCGAATTATTTCGTGGGTTTTTTCATTGGTGTGTGTAATCCAGCAACACATTTGTTCTGGTTGCATAGCGCGATTACCGCGCACAGACATTACCGGGCGCGGTTCATCGCCCCATTGTTTTTCCAAACCATCAAAATTAACGGTGCGTGCATCAATACGCGGCGGGGTACCCGTTTTTAAACGATCCACTCGCAACGGTAATTCACGCAAACGTTTGGAAAGTGCAATTGACGGTGGGTCGCCAGCACGGCCGCCAGAGTGATTTTGTAAACCTATATGAATCAGACCACCCAGAAAAGTACCTGCAGTCAATACCACTTGGTTAGCTAAAAATTTCAAACCCATTTGTGTCACAACACCGCGCACCTGATCTTGTTCAACAATTACGTCGTCGGCAGCTTGTTGAAACAGCCATAGGTTTGGCTGATTTTCCAACATGGCGCGAATAGCTGCTTTGTAGAGAATACGGTCGGCTTGCGCGCGCGTTGCACGTACAGCTGGGCCTTTGCGGGCATTGAGCACCCGAAACTGAATACCGCCTTTGTCGGTAGCCAGTGCCATAGCGCCGCCCAACGCATCAATTTCCTTCACTAAATGACTTTTGCCGATACCACCGATAGCCGGGTTACAAGACATTTGTCCGAGAGTTTCTATGTTGTGGCTCAGTAATAGCGTTTTACAGCCCATACGTGCCGCCGCCAAGGCAGCTTCCGTACCGGCATGACCACCACCAATCACAATTATATCAAAACGTTCCGGGAAAATCATTTAGCGACTACCTTGCAGCAGAACTGCCTTACAAAATCTATTGAGAAAATCACTTTGGTAAAAAGTCCTTTTGCTAAAAGGGCAGGCATTATAGAGCGAGTTGTTGATTTGCACAAAACTTGAACAGGGTTTAATCAGCTTATTTTTTAAACAGAAAGTTATTTTGTTACAACAAAGAAAATTAATTAATTTATATATAAATATTTTATTTAAGAAGATAGATACTGTTGTTATTAATAGTGCAGCCATTTTCTGTTGATAAAGTTATAAATTTTATTAGATTCAATTAGTTAGAGAAATGATAAGCATAGGGACTTTATCCGTAAAAGCCTGTGGTAAGCTGCTTGAAAGCTGGATATAAGAGTCTGACTTATACAGAAAGAAGAATAAATGTGAGTTATCCCTAAAACTATAGGCAGTTTTTAAGAGTTAAATCCACAGAAATACCCACAAGTTTGATAGTAAAAATAAAAATTGGTTTTAAAACAGGTATTTATCGCCTAAAGCTGCATTATTTTGTGGATAACCTGTGTAAGTGTGTGGAAAAACATGACAATAAGGCGGTATAAACCTTCCTGTTAATGAAATGTTTTTAGATTTTATTGTTAAATAAGAGAATTTATATTCATAGAGACTTTTGCACGAACCAACAAATACGTCGCAAAAAATCATTCCTGTGAGAAAATAACGCATCGCAGATGAGGAAAAGATCATGGCCTGGAAAAACACAAAACAGCGCAGCTTAGCGGATGCACTCGCCAC
>JANYIO010000055.1 GCA_025362015.1 Gammaproteobacteria bacterium
TCTACAAAAACTTTATGTCTATATTTGGGAATCCAAACAAAATGGTACATTAATCTAAAAACATGATGTGTATTACGACGTAACTCCACAAGTTGGCTACCCCACAATGGCTAAAGCCATTGTACGCTATCCAGCTCGGGGCAAGCCCCCGAGATTTTCGCTATGCGGTTAAAAAGCAAAACAGAATCAAAATGAAGTCGCAGGGAATTTTTTAGCGATTCAACACCGATTTTATAAAGTTTATATCTAGAAATTCCTTCAGATTTCATGAGTCGCTCTAAACCACTAACAGCTTATTCAAAATTCCAGACTATATATCTCCAGACTAGAAAAACATAGGGGAAAATAAAACATAATTAAATCAATTGGTTGCGGGCAGCACGAAATAAAACTGAAATTATACGGCGACTCAAATTGTAAACCCTGCAAAGCCTATTTTAAGCCAATACGAAAGGCGCTGACTTGCACAGCCGATGTAAACCATCAAATACTCACTCAATCGCCGTCAATATCAGGTGCGTAAAATTAGTCTATTTCCTCAGTTTGCTTAAATTTTATTAAATGAACCAGCTTAAATGGCGGCGCATAAAGCTTCTTTCTTGCGAATCCTGCATAGCTTTATTTCAGCACGTACGACTTTCAGTAGTTTAGGTCCGACTTTTGGAGCTTCGTTTGAGCTTCATTTTTTTGCATGCTAGGTTAGGGCTGGTAGATATTTATAACTATAAAGAAATTTGTACCCGATACCTAAGACAACACTTAACTCTCACAGCAAATCCTGGAGCAATAACGTCGATTATTACTCAAAGAGCGGTGTGCTGCGTGTTATTCAAAAGATAGCTAGCGTAGAGTTTTGTGCTGAGACCTAGGTGTCTAACCCTATAATAACTGGAGATGCTTAAATGTTTTATTCCTCATTAAAAACTCAGCGCCAATTTCGTTGGCCGTTGCTGATACGCACTTTAGCGATAACAAGTTTAGCTTTTTGTGCGCAACTCTCTTTTGCTCAAACCAAAGTGATTGGCTATATTCCTGCTTATAAAGGCCTGTCTGCTGTCGCCAATAAAACGGATTTCACAAAATTAACTCATATCAACCTTTCGTTTTTAAATCCAAATTCCAGCGGTGCTATCACCAGCAGTGGCAGCCCTGTGTGTATGGAAGGTGGCTCTGCGTCTGAAATAAATTATGTTGTTCAGAAGGCACATCAAAATAATGTGAAAGTATTAATATCGCTGGCCGGCGGTGTGATTCCTGGCTGCTCGGGCAATTGGGAAACCTTGTTGCAACCTGCAAATCGTCAAACACTGGTGAATAATTTACTGCAATTTGTGACTGATTTTAATCTCGACGGTATTGATGTTGATATCGAAGGTGTCATTCTCACGAACATTGATACCGCAGGTAATTACACGCCGTTTATTCAGGCGCTATCAAATGGTTTGAAATCAGCAGGAAAATTATTAACTACCGCAACTGCAAGCTATAACGGTGGAATGGTTCCCACTTCATCGCTGACCTATTTTGATTTTGTAAATATTATGTCTTATGACGCAATTGGCCCAGGCTGGGGCACACCGGGCATTGAACATTCGTCTTATGATCAAGCAGTGGCAAATATTAATACCTGGAAAGCGCGCGGCCTGACTAAAGATAAATTAATTTTAGGCGTACCTTTTTATGGCTATGGCTTCGGTAATTACGGCGGCTCTTACACCATCAACGATATTCTTAATCAGTATGGTGTCTCTGCGTTACAGCAAGATGTGATTGGTACTGTGTGCGTGGGTTGTAGCTATATTACTTACAACGGCATGCCAACTATTCGCAACAAAACCAAATTAGCCTTGCTACAAGGTAGCGGCATAATGATTTGGGAATTGTCGCAAGATGCAACTGGTGCAAACAGTTTATTAGCGGCCATTAGCAATGAAATTAACGGTGGTACCAATTCATCAGTTGCTAGCTCATCGGTAGCCAGTTCCACTACATCCATAACGAGTAGCAAATCAAGCAGCTCAGTATCTGTATCGAGTGTGGCAGGTTCCACAAGCTCAAGCATCGCTGCTGGTCAGCAATGTAATTGGTGGGGAACTTTTTATGCGCTGTGCAAAACAAGCACAGGCAATTGGGGCTGGGAAAACAATAAGGATTGTATTAGCGCAACGCTTTGCGCAACCTTATCACCACCGTACGGAATTGTTGGAACTGCAAGCAGTGTTGCCACCAGCTCATCAACGACTAGTGCATCAGTCAGCAGCAAATCTGTTAGCAGTGTACCGAGCAGTATTTCTACCAGTAAAAGCAGCAGTAGTTCATTGAGCAGTAAAAGTAGCAGTTCAAGCTCGGTAGATACTACAGCGCCATCGGTTCCCGGTAATTTGCGTTCAACAGATCAAACTGATAGCACAGTAACGCTTGCGTGGGATCCATCTACCGATAACGTTGGTGTTGCAGCTTATGTTGTGACTTATTCATTCGGAACAAAAACATTAACCGTTACGACTACAACAGCATCTATCACCGCCCTATCAGCCAATACTGCCTATACTTTTTATGTAAAAGCAAAAGATGCCGCAGGAAATTTATCAGGTGATAGCCCCAACCTAGTCGTCAGCACCAAAGCAACCTCTACTGTGGTGAAGGCCACCGGCGTACCGGGTAACCCGCATTTGTCGCACAACAATTGGAGCGGCGAGAGTGCGTATAATTTGCACATGACCATGTGGGCCGGCAACAACGGTTCCAAGTGGGAAGTTTATGAAAATGGGAATTTATTTTATAGCGCCAACATGACTGACAATTCACCAAATCAACAAGATACTTCATTGGATGTGAGTGGAAAATCTAATGGCACTTATAGTTACTATACGAAGTTGATTAATAATTTCGGCTCATCAACCTCTGACACTATTAATGTGACCGTCACCAAAGGTGGCGCAGGTGATACTACTGCTCCAACAGTTCCACAAACATTTTCACTCACTGGAAAAACTTCCAGCAGTGTTTCATTATCATGGGCCGCAGCAACAGATAATATTGCGGTCACTGGTTATGTGATTAGCGGTGGACCGTCAGCAATCAATGTAACAGACACTAGTGCAACTATCACAGGGCTTGCTGCAAGTACTGCGTATACCTTTTCGGTGAAAGCAAAAGATGCTGCTGGAAATTTATCGGCAGCAAGTAGTGTGGTAAATGTTACTACGTCGCCAAATGTTGTTGATACAACACCACCGACTGCACCAACCAATCTTGCATCAACCGGTGTAACTTCTGCGAGTGTAAAACTTTCATGGAATGCAGCCACTGATAATATTGGCGTAACAGGTTATGTGATTTACTACGGAACCGGTTCAGTAAATGTAACCGGCACAACGGCAACAGTAAGTAATTTGGCGAGCAATACCAATTATACATTTACCGTAAAAGCGATTGACGGCAGCGGAAACTTATCAGCAGCCAGTAATACAGTGACTACAAAAACAAATCCTTTTAATGGCGTAGAACCAGCGCAATTATTATTTGATGATTTCACTTACGCGACACCGGATGACGCAAGCTTTTTATTAAATTGGAAGGCGAGTGATTACGGCCCTGCCGCACCAGGTGTTGGTGTGTTCTCAAAAAATAATGTTTTGTTTATGGCGGATCCAACCAATTCTTCCAACAAACAAATGCGTATTATGTTTAAAACATCAGGCTCACGCGAAACTACGATTCAAGGTGAAGTGGAAGGTAAAAAACAATTCCTTTACGGAACCTATGCAACTCGGATGAGATTTTACAATCAACCGATTGAAGGCCCATCGCAAGTTGTCGGCCCGGATACTGGCGATCGTATGATTGAAACATTCTTTACCATTTCACCTTACTATGTACCTAATACAGAATACGGTGAATTGGATTTTGAATATCTACCCAATGCTGGCTGGAATGCTGATGAAGGTGGTCGCTTCACTGGCCCCACGATGTGGAACACTACCTGGAAAAATCGCGACACGCGCATCACCAAACCAACAGCGGATGATTTCTCTGGCTGGCACACTTTCTGGATGACAGTGACGCCAACCGCAGTCACTTACTACATTGACGATCGCATGATGGTGCAACACACCAATGTTGATTACATTCCAAAAACAACCATGTATTTGATGTACAACATTTGGGTGTCTGGTGAAATGTTTGCAGCAGGTCAAAATGGTATTGCCAGAACCTGGGCTGAAGATGTGGATTGGATGTACTACGCAAAAGACACAACCTTAACGCGTACGGACGTTGAAGGATTTGTAAACCAATACAAATCACAAAATATTCCGAAAAAAGATACGCTACCAGCTCCTAATTAATCGCAATCGAGATAGATAGTTGTAAATAGGTACCTGTATGTTATTGGCTGGCCTTCTGACCAGCCAATAACATTTACAAGGAGTAAAGATTCATCGGTAACGCCTTTATAATCCCTCGCAATAGACTCACTCGCAAGTAAGGTTTCATGCGTAAAAACAGCATTTCTACTTTCTCTAAGCTAAACGTTTTGTTTATTAGCAATACGCGTTAAGCTTATAAGAAATTTTACGAGAGAACTGCCGTGCCTACCAATACCCAAGATTACGTCAAATGGTTTCGTCATTCGACCCCATACATCAACAGACACAGTGATAAAACCTTTGTTGTGATGTTGCCGGGCGAGGCGATTACTCACGCAAATTTTCACAATATAGTTCACGACATTGCGCTACTGTGCAGCCTTGATGTGCGCCTGGTACTTGTACACGGTGCTCGCCCACAAATTGACGAAAGGTTGCAAGTGGCGGACACTTTTAGCCACTTTCATAAAAATTTACGGATTACCGATAGCGAGAGCTTGCGCTTAGTGATTCAAGCTATCGGTGAAGCACGCACAACTGTAGAAGCGGCCCTATCCACAAGCTTGCCAAACTCTCCTATGCACGATGCCGACATGCAGGTGGTTAGCGGCAACTTTGTAGTAGCCATGCCCTATGGCGTTATCGACGGTGTGGATTTACAACACACGGGCAAAGTGCGGAAAATTAATATTAAATCACTGCAAACGGTATTGGATTCTGGTGCTGTGGCACTGCTTTCGCCATTGGGTTATTCACCCACTGGGGAAATTTTCAATGTGTCTTTTAGCGATGTTGCTACCCATGTTGCCAGTGCACTGAAAGCCGACAAATTACTTGCCTATATTGATGGCGATGGCGTGACCGATGCAGACGGCAATTTAATTCGCCAACTTTCTCTGCAAGAATGCAAAGAATATCTCAATAGTAATGGCGAACAAATGAATTTGGATTTGCAACAAGCATTGAGTGCTTGTTATTTAAGTTGCTTGCAAGGCGTGCAACGTGCGCAGCTTGTTAACTACAGCACTGATGGTGCATTGCTCACAGAATTGTTTACGCGCGATGGCTTGGGCACCATGATTTATTCCGGCCAATACGAACACTTGCGCGCGGCTACTATTGACGATGTTGCGGGCATTTTGGATCTCATCAAACCTTTGGAAGAAGAAGGAATTTTGGTGCGTCGTTCACGCGATATTTTAGAAACTGAAATCACCAAATTTCACGTCATGGAAAAAGATGGCACCATAGTCGCCTGTGCCGCACTTTACCCTTACGGTGAAATGGCCGAGCTTTCCTGTGTGGCAACTCACCCGGACTATCGCAATGGCGGCCGTGCAGCAGCACTATTACAACAAATGGAAATTCAGGCGCGAAAAAAAAATATCACACAATTATTTTTGCTAACCACACAAACTGCGCATTGGTTTATTGAACAAGGGTTTGTACAAGGGAAACTGGAAGATTTGCCGATAGCGAAGCAAGAGCTATACAACTATCAAAGAAATTCGAAAATTTTTGTGAAGGTTTTGTAAAGGTATTGCAAAAACATTGGAGTAAACTGTTGATTGTGTGCCCTAAGAAACACACACAATCACAGCACTTATGCCGCTTTGATTAGCAGAAGACTTTGTTGTTGCAATACAATTTGTTGCTGATTTTTCTATTGACTGACTCAGCTTTACAACACCATTTGAATTTCCCGAGCCATTACCGCATCACAAAAAACTATGGCACATCATATTCAACTAGCTTAAGGGCGATTGTGATATTAGAACCTGCACTTTTTCTGCTACCATATACTTCTTTTTAACGTCTTAATCTTCAGCGCGAGCCACGCCTTGCAACGCAAAATTTAGAGTCTTTTTTAGGGGAAAGTTATGCCTGTTTATCGCTCCAAAACCACCACCGCTGGCCGTAATCAAGCGGGTGCTCGCGCCTTGTGGCGTGCCACCGGCATGAAGGATGGCGATTTTGATAAACCGATAATCGCTATCGCTAACTCCTTTACGCAATTTGTGCCGGGCCATGTGCATTTGAAAGATTTGGGGCAATTGGTTGCCCGTGAAATCGAGCGTGCTGGTGGCGTGGCAAAAGAATTTAATACCATCGCAGTAGATGACGGTATTGCTATGGGTCACGACGGTATGCTTTACAGCTTGCCCTCGCGCGATATCATCGCCGACTCGGTGGAGTACATGGTGAACGCCCACTGCGCGGATGCGATTGTATGCATCTCTAACTGCGACAAAATTACTCCCGGTATGCTCAATGCTGCAATGCGCTTGAATATACCGGTTATTTTTGTTTCAGGCGGGCCAATGGAAGCGGGTAAAACCAAGCTTTCTGAACACAAATTAGATTTGGTGGATGCGATTCTTGTTGGCACGGATAAAACCGCCAGCGATGAAAAAGTTGATGCCTACGAGCGCTCGGCTTGCCCAACGTGTGGCTCTTGTTCCGGCATGTTTACCGCTAACTCCATGAACTGTTTGACTGAAGCTTTAGGGTTGGCTTTACCTGGCAATGGTTCATTGCTCGCAACTCATGCGGATCGCGAAGAACTGTTTTTAGAAGCTGGCCGCAAGATTGTTGAAATCACCAAGCGTTATTACGAGCAGGATGACGAAAGTGTATTACCGCGCTCCATCGCCAGCTTTGCCGCTTTTGAAAACGCCATGACGCTGGACATCGCCATGGGCGGTTCAACCAACACTATTCTGCATTTGTTAGCAGCTGCACAGGAAGGCGAAGTGCCCTTCACTATGTTCGATATTGACCGCTTGAGCCGCAGGGTGCCGCAGCTGTGTAAAGTTGCACCTAACTCGCCTAAATATCACATGGAAGACGTACACCGCGCAGGCGGAGTAATGAGCATTTTGGCAGAATTAAATCGCGGCGGTTTGTTACACAATCAATTACCGACCGTACATAGCAAAACTTTTCAGGAAGGCCTGGATAAATGGGATATTAAGGTTACCGACTCTGCAGCGGTTAAAACCTTTTACAAAGCTGGACCTGCGGGAATCCCGACCCAAACCGCCTTTAGCCAAGCCACACGCTGGCCAACCCTCGACATCGACCGCGCCGAAGGTTGTATTCGCTCCGTTGAACACGCTTACAGCAAAGAAGGCGGTTTAGCAGTACTCAAAGGCAATATCGCCATCGACGGTTGCGTAGTAAAAACCTCGGGCGTGGATGAAAGCTGCTGGATTTTCGAAGGCCCAGCGCACGTTGTGGAAAGTCAGGATCAAGCGGTTAAACATATTTTAGACGGCAAAGTATTAGCGGGCGAAGTTGTCGTCATTCGTTACGAAGGCCCTAAAGGTGGCCCCGGCATGCAAGAAATGTTGTATCCCACCAGCTACTTAAAATCACAGGGTTTGGGCCAAGCTTGCGCACTGCTCACCGATGGTCGTTTTTCCGGCGGTACTTCTGGCTTATCAATAGGCCATGTCTCACCGGAAGCTGCTGCTGGCGGTGCAATTGCGCTGGTACAAAACGGCGATATTATCCGTATCAATATCCCCAATCGCAGCATTGATGTAGTGCTTAGCGTTGCCGAGCTGGACGCACGCCGCGCCGCAGAAAATGCTAAAGGTGCCGCAGCCTGGAAGCCTACTGAAGTTCGCCCACGTAAAGTAAGTGCATCGTTGAAAGCTTATGCAATGTTAGCGACCAGTGCGGATAAAGGTGCGGTAAGGGATTTGAGTAAGCTCGACTTCTAGAAAGGCTAAACTAGGCCTAAGCCATTACCACCAAAGACTTCAAAAAAGCCAAGGCAACTACCTTGGCTTTTTTGTTTTTATATTACCTAGCTGGGTTCATATCAATAAAAAAATCATCCGTAGATCTTTTTTCAGCAAATCGTCGTATAAAACACCAAGCTCACACAACCACAGGCATTGCTATGAAAATTTTCCACATCTCCGCCCTAACACTGGTAATATTTTTAAGTGCCTGCTCCAGCATCTCCGTTAATGAATACAGCAAGAACACCCCCAAGCTCGTCGCCCGGGAATTTTTCAATGGCGATTTGACAGCGCACGGTGTTGTAAAAAATCGCTCGGGAAAAGTCATTCGTTATTTTAATGCGACTATTAAAGCCTATTGGGAAAATGATGTAGGTACACTCGAAGAGAAATTTATTTTTAACGATGGTGAAATTCAATATCGCACCTGGAAACTTGTACCTAACAAAAATAATCCTGCGCTTTTTTCTGCAACAGCGGGCGACGTAATCGGTACTGGCAAAGGCCAAACATCTGGCAACGCATTTAATTTAAATTATTTATTATCAGTAAAGCATAACGACTCAAGCATTAATGTGGGCGTTGATGACTGGATGTGGCTAATCGATGAAAAAACCTTACTGAATGAATCCACCTTAACCAAATTTGGATTTAAAGTGGGATCGGTGCAGTTAGTGATTAACAAGAGTTAGGAATTCTTTCAAACACTAAAAAGCTATGACTTATAGTTGCTTCTGCTTCCCCGGCGGTTTCAGAAATCAATTTCCATTCCGTGGTCGGCAATTCAGGAAAATACGCATCGCCATTAACATCTAGATTGATGCGAGTCAAATAAATGCGATTGGCAAAAGGCAGCGTGTGGCGATAAATTTCAGCACCGCCAATAACCATAACTTCATCGGCGAGTTGATGTTGTTCACCGTGAAATTGTCGGCCTATCTCTAAAGCTTCTTCAATGCTTTTTGCGACTAACACGCCGGCATATTTCCAGGCGTTTTGGTGGGTAATAACAATATTGGTACGTCCAGGCAATGGCTTGCCGATCGACTCAAACGTTTTGCGACCCATAATAATCGGCTTGCCCAGCGTCATGGATTTAAAATATTTTAAATCTTGCGGCAAATACCACGGTAATTCGTTGTTGCGACCAATAACATTTTTTTGTGTTGCAGCAACAATTAAAGAAAGCTTCATCTACTCACCTAATAAATCCATTAACTCACTTGAAAAAACTAAACAGCAATCGGCGCGACAATGCGAGGATGCGGTTCGTAGCCTTCAAATATAAAATCATCCAACTCGTAAGCAAAAATATTTTCAGGACGACGCTTAATAATTAAACGCGGCAACGCTTTGGGGGTACGGCTTAATTGTTCGTAGACAATGTCGCTGGTAACGTGATTATTGTAAAGATGACAATCGCCGAAGGTATGGACAAAATCACCCACACCGAGATCACATTGTTGCGCAATCATGTGCGTTAAGAGTGCGTAACTCGCAATATTAAACGGCACACCTAAAAAGAAATCTGCGCTGCGCTGATAAAGCTGGCAGGAGAGTTTTCCATCAGCCACATAAAATTGGAATAGCGTATGACATGCAGCGAGCGCCATGCGGCCTTGCTCGGCATTTTGTTGCGGGCTCAGCGATTCATCGGGTAAATCTGCAGGATTCCATGCACTAACAATCAAACGACGCGAATTAGGGCGCGTTTTAATTTGCTGAATGACTTCACTGATTTGATCGATAGTCGAACCATCCGGGCACGCCCAGCTGCGCCACTGTTTGCCGTACACAGGGCCAAGATCTCCTGAGGCTGTTGCCCACTCATTCCAGATTTTGCAGCCGCGTTCTTGCAACCAGGTAACATCAGTGCGACCTTGTAAAAACCACAACAACTCAACAATAATACTTTTGAGATGTACCGTTTTGGTAGTGACCAACGGAAAACCTGCGTTCAAATCGAAGCGCATTTGACGACCAAAAACAGAGCGAGTGCCGGTACCGGTGCGGTCATCGCGCTGGAAACCATTATCGACAAGATCGCGCATTAAATCTAAATACTGTTGCATCGTAAAACTCTTATTTCGTCGTTAATTTTGCGGATTTTTTAGTATTCGCTGTATTTACTACCGCCGCTTTTTTACCACTAGCTTCTTTTTTATTGAAAAAATAAGCATTAACTACCAAGCCAATACCCAAAATAAACATTGGCAATGAGAGTAACTGTCCACGAGTAATAAAACCGAATAAATCAAAACCAATATCAGCATCAGGCTGGCGAAAATTTTCCACTACAGAGCGGAAAATGGAATAGAGCAACAAAAATAATCCACACACAGCACCGCGTGGGCGCGGCTTGGCAGAGAACCAAAACAGCACAATAAATAATACCAAGCCTTCCATAGTCGCTTGATAAAGTTGCGATGGATGACGCGCGATGCCGGCAGGGTCATTCGCTTTTGGAAAAACCATTGCCCAGGGTACATCGGTTACTCGGCCCCATAATTCTTGCCCAATAAAGTTACCCATACGACCAAAACCCAAACCGAGCGGCACTAGCGGCGCGACAAAATCCATCAACGCAACAAAAGGTGCGCGGATCCGATTTGCGTAAATAATCATGGCCACAATCACACCCAATAAACCGCCGTGAAATGACATACCGCCTTCCCACACACGGAACAACCACAATGGATCGCTCATCCACTTATCGAAGTTATAAAATACAACATAGCCAAAACGGGCCCCCAAAATTACCCCAAATGCACCATAGGTAACCAGGTTTTCCACCTCGTGTTTAGCAACTGGAGAGTTCGGTGCCTTACTGCGATACATGGCGATTAGCCAGGCCGAGATAAAGGCAAACAAATACATCAACCCATACCAATGGACATTGAGTGGGCCAATAACTTTATCGAACACAGTAACGGGGCCAATGGCGACAGCAACAGGGTCGAGATTGGGAAATGACAGCATAGTGAAGCCTTATCGAGGAAGGATACTTAATAAATTAAAAGGATACTTAACAATTTAAAATGCAGGATTATATGAAATTTTTCAAACGTTTGCGCTTACTCCTCAAAGTCATCCGAAACTACTGGCCGTATCAGGCGTGTTACATCTGCATCACCTAAAAATTGCTCTATGCGTTCGCGGATTTGATCGGCGTCAGCCATCACAATCACCTCAGCTAAAAGTGCTTTGGCAAGGCTGAGTGAAATACCGCGAATAACGGATTTAACTTTGGGTAAGTTGGCGGCGCTCATGGAAAGCACGTCAAACCCCATCGCCATCAACAAAATAGCGGCGCTGGGATCACCCGCCAATTCGCCGCAAATACTCACGCTCACACCTTCGGCATGAGCTTCAGTGACTATGTGTTGCAATGCGCGGAGCACCGCTGGATGGAATGCCTGATACAGGTCGGCCACCCGCGCGTTATTGCGATCCACCGCCAACAAATATTGCGTAAGGTCATTACTACCTACTGATAAAAACCCAGAGCGCGCCGCCAACTCGCGGGTTTGATAAACCGCAGCCGGCACCTCAATCATGACGCCTACGGGCGGCATCAGCACCTTATAACCTTCTTCAATCAGCTCATTGAAAACACGCGTAATCAGTGCTTTTGAGGCATCTAATTCCGGCACGCTGGTAATCATGGGCAAGAGTATGCGCAGGTTGTCCAAACCTTCGCTAGCTTTGATCATCGCACGCACCTGGGCGAGGAAAATCTCGGGGTGATCAAGCGTTACACGAATACCGCGCCAGCCGAGGAAGGGGTTCGCTTCTTCAATCGGGAAATAGGGCAAGGCTTTATCGCCGCCGATATCGAGGGTACGAATAGTTACCGGATTCGGGGCGAAGGCAGCTAACTGCTCACGATAAATAATGCGCTGCTCTTCTTCGCTCGGAAAACGATCGCGCATCAAAAATGGAATTTCGGTACGGTACAAGCCCACACCTTCTGCACCGCGCTCTAGCGAACGCACGACATCGGCCATCAACCCGGTGTTTACCCACAGGGTTAAGCGGTAGTTATCAGTGGTTTCGCAAGGTAAATCTTTAAGCGCTTCCAGCCCTTTAACCAGCGCCAAGTCTTCAACCGCGATCGCCTTGTAATGCTTAACAACCAGTTCATCCGGATCGCAATACACTGAGCCACGGTAACCATCGACAATCAGCGGGCGGCCATCCAACTGTAAATAGGGTAGATCCACAACGCCCATAACGGTGGGAATTCCCATCGCACGCGCCAGAATCGCCACATGTGAGTTGCTTGACCCTTCCACTGACACCAAACCAACCAGCTTTTCGGGTGGAATTTCACCCAGCATAGTCGCGGTCAGTTCTTCGCCAACAAGAATAGCTCGCTCAGGATAAACTCGACCTTTTTTGTTGGACTCAAGCAAATAAGCGAGCACACGCCGACCCAAATCCCGCAAGTCAGTTGCTCGCTCGCGTAAATAAGCATCATCCATACTATTAAAGGTAGCTTCGTGTTCAAGAATAACCTCGCTCCAGGCATAGGAAGCGTTGGCACCTTTACGAATGCGCTCGGTGACTTCGCCGCCGAGTGAAGCATCGTCGAGCATCGACAAATAAGCATCGAAAAGCGCGCGCTCCTCGCGATTTAACCGGTCTTTAAGCTTTGCACCCAGCGCTTTAATATCTTCACGCACAGCCATAAGGCAGCGTTGAAAGAAGGCAATTTCAGCCTCTAAATCAACGTAAGGTTTAAAGGGAACTGAGCGCAAATCGGCTTCCGGGGCAATAACCACCGCTTCACCAATAGCGACGCCAGAAGAACCTGGTGAGCCGAGAAAACGCGCTTGAACAGCTTTTTGCCCTATGTCTTTAATACCGCCAGTCGCTTCGGCATGGGCGATAACACCTGCCAACTGGGCCGACATAGTCACTAGAAATGATTCATCGCCTTCATCGAAGCGGCGCTGTTCAATTTGTTGCACCACCAATACACCCAGCACTTTGCGGTGATGAATAATGGGCACACCGAGGAATGAGCGATATCGCTCTTCGCCAGTTTCAGGAAAGTATTGGTAGCTGGGGTGAGCTTCAGCATGCTCTAAATTGATGGGCTCTTCACGTACGACTACGCGGCCGACTAAACCTTCACCAGGGTGGAGGCGTACTTTTCCCACTGCATCCGTATTAAGGCCGTCGGTGGCCATGAGCACATAATCACCGGCTTGATCGACCAGATAAACCGAGCATACCTGAGTACGCATCGCACTTTTTACGCTCGATACAATAATCCTCAAAGCTGATGTTAAATCGCGTGCGGAGTTTACTTCTTGAACAATTGAACGCAGCGAATTCAGCATAGATGCAATCCTGTTATAAGTTTTGTTACTTGATTTGCCCTAACTCAAGTATTGCATGGACAACCGACAGCTCTTTTAGCGCACGGCAATAAACATCTTTTTTAAACGACACTACCTTGCCTAAGGGATACCAATAACTCACCCAGCGCCAGTCATCAAACTCTGCTCGACCACCGTTATTGAGTGAAATATTTTTATCATCGCTCAACAAACGCAGCAAATACCATTTTTGTTTTTGGCCAATACACAACGGCTGCGAGTGGTGACGCATCAAGCGATCTGGCAAACGGTAGCGCAGCCAACCCCGCGTGCAAGCAAGGATCTTTACATCTTGCGGATGCAAACCAACCTCTTCATGCAATTCACGAAATAGTGCTTGTTCCGGCGACTCACCCTCGTTAATTCCACCCTGTGGAAATTGCCAAGCGTCTTGCCCACCTACTCTACGCGCCCACAGCAATTGGCCTGCGTCGTTCGTTATAATAATGCCCACATTGGGGCGAAAACCATCGCTATCTATCACGGGGATCCATCGCTATCTATCACCTGGATAGATAGCCCCTATAAAGTGTTGCGCTGCATGAATTGATTCTCAAAACAGCTTTTACCGCACTATAACAGGGTTAGACAAAGCCGCAACCCCAGCCCGCACACCTAAACCTGTAGATTTAACAGCATCCCCAATTTAACGTCGCAATAAACGCCAAATAAGTTCATTCACCGAATACCCGACTGGCGCACTTGGTTTCTTCCATAAATTCCGTTAGTGTCTGCCAACACAATCATACTCAATCTCAACACTACAATAAGAGCAACGTAATGATGAACTTGCAATCCTTCATTTTGGGCATTGATGTTGGCTCCACCACGGTAAAGCTGGTAGCAGTAGACGCAGCAACCAACAATATTTTATGGAGCCGCTATCAACGCCATGAAACGCGACAAGCGGAAAAAGTCCTGGAAATGCTGGAAAGTGTTTGCGCTGAGATGCCACAAATCGTTTTGAAAGAGACGCGAATTTTTATTACCGGCTCAGGCGCCAGCCCAATTGCCCCACACCTGAATGCAAAATTTATTCAAGAAGTAAATGCTGTCACCATGGCAGTAGAAGCCATGCACCCCGACGTCGGCAGCGTGATTGAACTCGGAGGACAAGACGCAAAAATTGTGATGTTTAAAACTCAGGATGAAACTGGCGAAAAACGCGCGACCACATCCATGAATGATAAATGCGCTTCAGGAACTGGCGCCACTATCGACAAATGCTTTCTCAAAGTAGGCATGCCACAAGAAGAAACCGCAAAATTAATCTTCAATCCAGACAAACTCCATCATGTTGCCGCCAAATGCGGCGTGTTTGCCGAAACCGATATTGTCAATTTAATTAAAAGTGGAATTCCTGCTGCAGAAATTATGTGTTCATTGGCAGACGCGATTGTCGGGCAAAATTTATCGGTGTTAACGCGCGGCAACACACTAAAACATAAAGTGCTGTTGCTCGGCGGACCCAATACTTATTTACCATTTTTGCGCGATTGCTGGCGTTACCGTATTCCGCAAACCTGGGAAGAACGCGGTTACGTCTATCCCAAAGATATTCCAATGGAAGAATTAATTTTCTCACCCGAAAATTCAGAATACTACGCAGCTTACGGTGCAGTTTTATTTGGCATCCATGAAAAAAATATGACGTGCTGTAGCGGCCTGGAAGAATTGCAAACATTTATTCGCGAAGGCCGCAAAGCACAACTCGGCAATAACGCCGGGCCCGCGTTAATGATTTCTGCCGATGAAGCCAGCCAATTTAAAATAACTTATCGCGAACCTAAATTTGTTCCTATCACCCTCACACCCAATTCAATCATTGAAGGCTACATCGGACTTGATGGCGGCTCTACCTCCAGCAAATGTGTTTTGGTAAACGAATACGGCGATATTTTGCAAAAAGTGTATCAACTATCCAAAGGCAATCCGCTGGAAGATATGAAACAAATGTTTTTGCAATTAAAAACCTGGGCCGATGCGCAAAATGCCACCTTAAATATTCTCGGCTTTGGTGTAACCGGTTACGCTGGCGATGTGATGGAAAGCTCGTTAAAAGCCGATGCCAATGTAGTGGAAACCGTCGCGCATATGAAAAGCGCGCAACAATATTTTCCCAACGTGGATGTAATTTGCGATGTCGGCGGGCAGGACATTAAAGTTCTGTTTATGCAAAATCAGGTTATTAAAAATTTTCGTCTCAGTAATTCCTGTAGCGCAGGTAATGGCATGTTGTTACAAGCCATGGCTGATCAATTTGGCGTACCCGTAACCGAATATGCAGACCGCGCCTTTAATGCCGAGATGTCACCCAAATTTAGTTATGGCTGCGCGGTATTTTTAGATTCAGACCGCGTCAATTTTCAAAAAGAAGGTTACAACGGTGAAGAATTATTAGCAGGCCTTGCGCTAGTATTGCCAAAAAATATTTGGCAATACGTGGTGCAAATTCCGCGCATGGCAGAACTCGGCAGAGTGTTTGTATTACAAGGCGGCACGCAAAAAAATCTCGCCGCCGTAAAAGCCCAAGTGGATTACATTAAAGACCGCGTGCCCGATGCCGAAGTTTATGTGCACCCACACACTGGCGAAGCCGGCGCACTAGGCGCAGCATTTGAAGCTGTACGCGTAGTAAAACGACGGGGCTATTCCACCTTTATTGGTTTGGATGAAGCGATCAATTTATATTACACAGCGCGCAATGATGAAGAAACTAAATGTACCTTTTGCGCAAACAATTGCTCGCGCACTTTTATCGATGCAAAAGTCAGCGAAACTGAAACTGCACGTTATATTTCCGGCTTCTCTTGCGAGAAAGGCACGGTGGAAGATCATGACGCATTAAAAAAATTAAATAGAAATCGCCGCGAGCTGATGGTAGCTTATCCAAATTTAGTCGACTACGAAGCAACATGGGCATTCAAGCAACTTTATAAAACTGCAGCACTGCCATCAGCTGACACACTGATAAAAGATATTGAAGTAAAGCGCAGTCTGCTCGGAAGCATCAAACACAAAACGATTGAGCGGAAATTTTTACGCTCGTCTACGGCAGCACAAGAAGCTCGACTTAATATCCGCATCGGCATGCCCAAAGCATTAAATATGTGGAGCACCGGGCCTTTTTGGCGCGCCTATTTTGAAGCACTCGGAATCAAATCGCGCAATTTGGTTTTTTCCGATGATACCAGCGAAGAAATGTGGCAAGCCGGAGGTAAGTACGGCTCGATTGACCCTTGCTATCCCGCCAAAGTAGTGCAAGCCCATATTCACAATTTATTGTTTGTGCATCACGAAGATAAACCACTGAATTTTATTTTCTTTCCCGCGCTAACTCACATACCTACCTTTGTCGAAGGCGTAATGGATACTGCCTGCTGCCCAATTGTCGCAGGCACCCCAAAAGTAATGGGCGCAGCCTTTACCAAAGAGCAGGATTATTTTGCCAGCCGCAATATTATTTATTTGGATCCGGCAGTTACTCTGAATGAACCGCTGTTATTAAAGCATCGCATGCTGGAAACTTTTGGCACGCATTTGGGAATTACCGAAGACGAAAATAATTTTGCGATAGATGAAGCCTTTAATGCGCTTAAACATTTTGATACCCATATGCAAATTAAAGGCCGTATGATTTTGGATGCAGTCACCGCGCAAAATCGTATCGCCTTGCTAATGTTGGGACGACCTTATCACAACGACCCAGGCATGAATCACAATGTGCTGGAAGAATATCAGTCGATGGGTTATCCCATTCTTTCCATGCGTTCCATTCCGAAAGATAAAGAATATTTAGCGCCTTATTTCACCGAAGACATGCGCATAGGCCGCATAAATTCTGCGCTGGAAATTCACGATGTCTGGCCAGAAAATTACAGCGTCAATTCAGTACAAAAAGTGTGGGCCGCAAAATTTGCCGCACGTCACCCCAATGTTGCCGTGTTGGATTTATCCAGTTTTAAATGCGGCCACGATGCACCGACCTATGGTTTAATCGACCGCATTATGAGCGCAAACAATTCACCTTATTCTGCACTTCACGATATTGATGCGAACAAACCTTCTGGCTCAATTAAAATTCGCGTAAAAACTTACGGTTATACGTTAAATTTAGCTGAAGAAAAACTGGAAGATAAAGCCAAAAAAGAAACTGAAGCCGAACTTATCGAAATTCAAAAACGTTTGCATATACTCGCCGCCGCACCAGAAAAAATTCAGCAAGACCCAATGTTTATTGCCGAACTGGAAAAATGGCATGCGAAAAAATCCTACTTACTCAGCACTTCAAATAGCAACAACGCGGTACAAAATTTCGTTCCCAGTAAAATAACGCCCGAGCTAATTCTTCCAGATGTCATTGGCTCCAATTTAATTTCTACTGTACAACTTGATTAGGCGATATCAAATGAATACTCAACAATCACAGAATACCAACAGCACAACTAATACCGCCAACACCAATGCCGTTAACATAAGCAGCGTTGAAGAATATTTTCAGTTAGTTGAAACAAAAGTAAATGCCGATAGCGCGCTTACCCGAGCAACTGCAGAAACAACACCACAACAAAATGCCAATTGGTTTGACGCAGTGCCCAGCACCTTTACCGCCGCGCAGCGCGCGCACACCACCATCTTGCACGCGGGCTTAACCATGGCTCACGATTTATTTATTCAATCCGCATTTCGCGGTTTGGGTTACAAAGTGCAAGCAATGGATGTACCCGATAACGCAGCACTACAAGTAGGTAGAGAATTTGGCAATCGCGGCCAATGCAATCCTACTTATTTCACTGTGGGCAATTTAGTCAAACAACTGCAAGCGCTTGAAGCCAGCGGTATGAGCAAACCGCACATCATTGAAAATTATTTATTTGCCACTGCCGGCTCCTGCGGCCCCTGTCGTTTTGGCACTTATGTAACTGAATATCGCAAAGCATTACGCGATTCCGGTTTTGAAGGTTTTCGCGTAATTATGTTTCAGCAAGCAGGCGGAATGAAACAAGCTGCCGGGCAAGATATGGGTTTAAAAATTGATACAGAATTCTTTTTATTTATGAGCAAAGCCATTGTCCTCGGTGATGTTCTCAATGCACTCACTTATCGCATTCGTCCTTATGAAATTGAACCTGGCCGCACCGATGCTGTGATCAAAAACGCAAAAGAGCGCATCGCCCAAGCATTTGAAAGCCGCAAAGGTTTATTAAAAGCACTCTGGCAAACGCGCAAAGAAATTGCCGCAATAAAAGTGGATCGTACTCAAGTAAAACCGAAAGTTGCGATTATCGGTGAGTTTTGGGCGATGACTACAGAAGGCGATGGCAATTATAAAATGCACCGCTTTTTAGAACAGGAAGGCGCAGAAGTCGATATTCAATTAGTCGTCAATTGGGGCCTGTATTTATTGTGGGGCGCAAAATTTGATACCCAAACACGCATGCAATTAAAAGGCGTTGATAAAGGCGGCAGAGATGGCAGCAAGTTCGCGTTAGAAAATGTGAATGCCACCAAAAAAATATGGATGCTGCGCACCGCTGAAACTTTTATGCGCGGTTTATTTTACGGTTACGCAAAGCTATTAGGCTTGCGCGATTATCATTTGCCAGACATGAATCACATCGCACAAATTAGTCACGCGTTTTATGATAATAATTTACGCGGCGGCGAAGGCCATATGGAAGTGGGCAAATTGATTCATAATGTTGTCGATCAAAAAGTGAATATGACACTCAGCATCAAACCATTTGGCTGCATGCCATCGAGTGCAGTATCTGACGGCGTGCAATCATTAATAACCGAAATGTATCCCGCATCGATTTTTTTACCGATAGAAACTAACGGCGATGGCGCGGTAAACGTGTATAGTCGCGTACAAATGCAATTATTTAAAGCTAAACAAATGGCTGAACGCGAATTGCATGAAGGGCTTGCGGAATTAAATTTATCACCCGCCGAATTTAAAAATTTAGTAGTGAACAGCCCGAAATTTTCCAGCGCCAGTTACCGCAGCCCTCATGCCGGAGCTTGCACCGCACTGGATGTTTTGGCCGATATCCGCAATCACCAAAAACCCTGGCTGTTACGCCACGCCCAAAGCACACTGAATATTTTCAAACGCACAGCGCATCACCATAAGCAAAACACATTGCTGGCAGTGGAACGCGCCGCGCTCAGCTTTAAACAACGCAAACAACCGAGCGCAGAAATGGCGGTGAAATTTGTGGAGCTATAAACTGGCCGAATAAATTGGAGGCAGCTCTTGCAACCTTATATTTGTAAATACATTTTTTAGAGCATTTTTAGGGAACGACTTTATATTTTCACACCGTACCAACGTGAAAATATAAAGTCTGAAATTTTAATACGATGTCAGGTGTATAAATATGCATCCAGCTCTTCAAAAATACCAATCTCAAATCGATGAAACCACAGGCATAGACTATGTGTTTCATTGTATGCACAAAGAGAACGACTGAAGAAATTAGCTGAGCGCACAGGATTCCCTCTAAATGTTAAATTTGAAAAAAATAGAAAAAAATAACAGCGGAGGTGTTGCATATATCTCTTCCAAAAACACAGGCCTAAAAATTTTATGGAAATTTAAACTAATCAATTGGTCGTAGTGAAGCTCTGCTGGTCTGAGGTTTTTCTATACCCACGTTAGATACCAGTTAGGAGAAAATCCAACGCATTTATAATATCCGTTCTTGCATACTCAACATCTGCAATAACTTTGCCTAATTCTTTTCGCGGAATACCTGCTAATTGAGGTGTGAACATTAAATAATCCACATTTTCAATATTAAAAATAGGAGTTAGTTGAGTAAAAGCGCTATCTTTATTCGTTTCAAATTTTTTGAGGGGAACCACGACCGTAGTCTGTAACGAATCAAGTAGGTTCGTTTGTATATCCAAGAGCAGTGGAAATTCTTTTTTTGAGTGTGAATTTTTATTTTGGTAAATTGTATATTGCGTCATTAAAATCCCCTGAGTCCATCGCTAAACACACCGCTTTCATCAACAGATTTATTGTAGGCCGCAATGGCATTTTCATTCTGTTCGCGCCAAGCTTGTGCTTGCCTAGCCTTGAGTAGGTTGGTTAGCGCTTGCTCTAGTGCGGCGGAAAGATTAATGTCCAGATCTTTAGCTTTATTAAGTAAGTCACTGTTTATACTGAGATTAGTGGGTTTTTTAGGGGCGGTCTGATCGTAAAGTGCGAGCATGGTTGCTTCCTCTTAGTCTATGCGTATATGTTATGCGCATTGTAGTACCTGGTCAAATGCGCAAAAACACATTCAACAAGTAACTTGTGATCCCAAGCCGACATCCGCAATGTAAAATTATTTCATAAAGCCGAAAAATAGGCTTAAGAATGAATGATAGGAATCGTCAAAGATAGCTGCTTTCAATAGCAATTAAATAAGGTTGACATGAGCGAAAAAATTAATGGTGCTGCTCTTAATTGCCTTTCGCGAGCTATCGTACCCCCATGCAGGGGCTGTAGAACACGCCGCACTCGGTTTTAAACAACGCAAACAACCTGCCGCTGAAATGGTGGTAAAATTTGTCGAGCCGTAATAGTACCCGGGGAGATGCGATTCTCCTCTGCCTATTAATTTTTCCATTAACGCCAAAAGGTAATCTGTGACCCTCGCTATTTTTGATCTCGATAACACTCTTCTTGCTGGCGACAGCGACCACAGCTGGGGCGAGTTTCTCGTCCAAAAAAAATTGGTGGATGGCGAAGAATATCGCAAAGCCAACGACCGTTTTTATCAGGACTACAAAGCCGGCACTCTCGATATTTATGCCTTCCTGGATTTTTCGCTCGCCGTGCTCACGCGCCACACACCTGCGGAACTTGCGACGCTACATGCTGAATTTATGCAAACTTATATTGAGCCCATGCTGCAACCCAAAGCACAAGCATTGCTACAAGAACATCGCGCACGCGGCGATTACCTACTTATCATCACCGCCACCAATAGTTTTGTTACGCGACCTATTGCAACGCGTTTAGGTGTGGACGATATACTCGCCACCGATCCCGAAATTATTAATAACCACTACACCGGAAAAAGCATAGGCACTCCCTGCTTTCAAGGCGGAAAAGTCATTCGTTTGCACGAGTGGCTCAAAACACACAAACATAATTTAGACGGCGCCTATTTTTATAGCGACTCGATTAATGATTTGTCATTACTGGAATTAGTAACGAATCCGATAGCAGTTGATCCGGATGAAAAGCTGGAAGCAATTGCGCGCGCGAAAGGTTGGCCAGTAATGAGTTTGCGGGAAACAGAATAATTTTTTATTAACCTTACTAAGTCGTAATTAAGTATGAATAACCGAATCGATAAAAAATTCACACCAAATACTTACCAGATCTGGGAATTGAGACTACACAAGATAAAAAGTGGGCGGAGCGTTTGTCCAAACTAAACATCAACAAAACAATTACTATCGAATCAAATAGCTTTCCAAGTTCGTTTTTAAGAATTAATACATTAGTCAATAAATATGATTTGAAATATGAAGCTAAACGTTTATAACGCAATTCAATTCCAGAAAATATTTCTCACTGGCGGCATGATAATCAGAAAACCATATATTTGGTTTTCTATCCAAGTACATTTGAAGGAGTTTGTTGGTATGCCGCTGTTCATTAGTGGCAGTAACTATAATAAGCGACTGTAATCTCAAGCTAACATTTTGCATCAAGAGAAAAAACAAAACCGCTCAATAATGGAAAAAGGCAATGGAAGAAATAGTTATTTTAATAATCCAGTTCGTGCTTGAGGTATTCGGCGAGGCTCTTTTAGAGCTACTCTTTGATCTTGCATCATCAAAAACTAACACTAAAGGCGAAATGAGTTTTTTGTGGGCCATTTCGGCTATTGCTGCTGGCGCCATTGTCGGTGGGCTTACACTTTTAGTTTTTTCTCACTCCTTCGTACATCATCCCTGGTTACGTAACGCCAACTTGGTTGTTGCACCCTTGTTTTCCTATGCCATAGCAAAACGCATGTCAAAAAATAAAGTAAATGTAAACCCGCTGGTACAAGCCAGACTGGCGTTCTTATTTACATTGAGCCTGGCTGCTATCAGGTTCCTATTTGCACAACAGTAACAAATTTGCGTTTCTCGCCTCGCGTCGGCAAGCAGGATCAATGCTAAATCACCGCTGCATGGAACTAGATTCTTTTTCGTGGGTCTGGAAGATAACGAAAAAATTTATGTTTGTACAATTAATTCAGATTCATCCTTTGCACGAATCTCCAGCCTTGATAGTGACCATGAAACAATATTGACTTATCTTTCGTTTGCGGAAAATTTCTTACGGGCCATTGCTTTACTAGCTAAGTTTTTAAGAGCTAATGTTTAAAAGAATAGCTTTAAAAGTTATGATTTTAAACACGACCGATTTATAAAAAAACTGGGGTTTTGCATGCAGAACTGAATTTTCTAAGCGCTTGATTTAACTTGTCTTGTCCCTACTTGGCACAAATAGATAAGCGTCCGTAAAATTAAACTTTGTCTTATTACAACTCCCATCATTTTTATATTTTGAAAATTTCATAACGCTAATGGCAACCTAATAGATTTTACAAATACATCATTCATTTACATTGGAGACTTTATCTTTGCCAATTCTCAACTTTTGGTGGCACAGGTCACAAATTCTACAATTACACTGAAAATTCTATCGCTTTTTTAAACTATGCGATTAAGCTTCAGCTAGCTTGCTCCGTATCCATACTATTTACCCGCATTAAAAACAATTACATATATTTTACAATTAAATCCAAAATCTAATGATGACAATTTAATTTATTGCTCATTACACGAATATTTTAACACTGCAATTTGCACCGCTAGATCACCTGGCGAAATTTTTAATTAAGTTGAATTTTATGAATAATTTACAATTGAGTTACCGTTTTCATTGGCAAACGATTACTAGAAAAATAACTTGCGCAATATCGCTCTATACATCCCTGCTCATAAGTTACGACGCAACGGCAGCCACTTCATATTCATTGCCCTTAACGATTCAAGCTGAAAATTATTCAGCCATGAGAGGCATTAAAACTGCGGCCACTACTGACGCGGGTGGGGGCTTATCTGTAGCCTGGACTGACACCAGGGATTGGTTATCTTATTCAACTACCCCGGTCAACATTCCCACCACCGGCAACTATAAAATTACTTATCGCCTTGCTAGCACACACACCGGCAGTAGTTTTATTTTTCGCGAAACAAATAATGGAACTATTTACGATAGAGTTGCCGTACCAGAAACGGGCAATTGGCAGACATGGGAGAGTGTTACGCGAACTATTACGCTTACTGCAGGCGTTCATACATTTGGTTTTACAGTGATTACTGGAGGTTTCAATTTCAATTGGTTTGAGATCGAAACAGCGAGCACTTCCTCGCCATCCTCCAGCCTGCCAGCACAACCGACCAGCGCTGCAACTTCGCCGATCAAGCCAACGGCAAGCTCTGCCGCTGCCTCATCCCAACCTGTAAGCTCAAAAGCTGCAAACTCATCAAAGGCCTCGACTACAAGCGCTGTATCTGCACAAATTACAGGGCCGGTTGCTATAAGTTGGGGGATTCCCAAGCTACGTGAAAACGGTAGCGGCATGGACATTACTGAACTTGGCGGCTATCTATTGCGCTACAAGTTACTGTCAGACTCCGAGTTTACCTACATTACTATCAATGACCCATGGACAACAACTTACAATTTTTCGTGGCTGGATGGTAATTATATTTTTCAGATTGCAGCGTTCGATAAAAACGGCCAGTACAGTAACTTTGTGAACATATTGGAAAAGTAATTATGTTTGTGATGAGGGGAAAAATATTCACAGGTGATTCGCTTGCAGAGATACAAATAAATTTAATAAAAGGCACATTATCCAATTACAAAGGGAGCGCGAAAACGCTCTCCCTTTGTGTAATACCAATTACTTTGTAAATCTTTTAATTTTTTTATTCACAGATGGATCATTGGTAAGCGCGGACAATAACTGCGACCACTTCTGACGATCGTAATCACGCAAGATACGGCAAAACCATGCATAGGCATCCAGATCAACACCTTCGCCAATACTGTGTTTATCTTTCTCCAGTTTTTCGGCCATTTTTTGGTAGACAGCAGGCTCGGCGCCTTTACGACGATTTATTTCTTCTGCGGCGTAACGTCGCATCACTGGATCATTACTCGTAATAAGATTCATAAAACGGTATGTCATTAAGTCTTGACCTGGCTCATAGAAATCTGGCTTCTGCATTAAACTATTTCGCTGTGCGAACCAATACAGCTTTGGCAATAAGCGAACAGCACGCTCACGCACGGCTCTGTATTTACTGACGTTTAAAATTTGCTCAAGTAAACTTCTAGATTGTGGATCAATTGACGCATAAGCTCTTATGAGCGAAACAAGCTCCAGAGCAATATTTTTATCTTTTGGGCTGCGCAGATGCTCTTGGTAGACTTCATTCACTTTAGCATCTACCACTTTGTAGAGGTCCGGATCACTTACGCCGGAACCAACAATTATATTTGCAGCTTCAACTAAACTTTCACCGTGAAGTGTCGCTATATCGTGCTTAAATCCTTCAGCTTCAACTCGCAAACGCTCCGTAAGATCAGCCTGCGCTGCAGGGCTAATAGCCTGGGCAAAACCGCCACAAGATAATAGCGCAATGATTGCAATACTATTTAAGAATACCTTTTTCATATTTTTTCCTGCTTAAAGTTAATGTAACGTTATTAAAACAACACGCGCATGACGAAATCGCTTTGCAAGTAAAAACTCTTGTTAAGAATTTCTTCAAAAATAATTATGCCAAATAAACCCGCGCAAACACCGCTTTCAAATAATCCGTTTCCGGAATTGCTGGATGCACCGGATGATCTGGCCCTTGTCCACCTTGGCCAATAATTTGTACATGGCGATCTAAATGGCGGCCTGAGGCGCGTACGATTTCCACTAAAGTATCTTTGCCTAAATGCATTGAGCATGAAGCGGAAACCAACAAACCATCGCGACCTAATAAGCGCATGGCAAGTTCGTTGATATGGCGATACGCAGCTTCACCAACACGTTGGTCTTTACGTTTTTTAATAAATGCCGGTGGATCGAGCACTATCACATCAAAACGCACATCGTCAGCGACGAGTTGTTTGAGCACGTCTAGCGCTTTACCATGAATAGTTTTTACGCGGTTGCTTACGCCATTTAATTCTGCATTTTTAGTAACACCTACAAGTGCTTGTTCAGAGGAATCCACACAGGTTACTTCCAGCGCGCCGGCTTTTGCAGCTTGTATACCCCAACCGCCGATGTAAGAAAACACATCCAGCACACGTTTACCTTTTACATAATTTTGCAACTGCGCGCGATTAACGCGGTGATCGTAAAACCAACCCGTTTTTTGGCCGGCGCGAATGGGCGCCATAAAACGTGTACCATTTTCGATGAGTTCAACGTACTCTGGCACTTCGCCGTAAGCGACTTCGCTGTATTCTGGCAAACCTTCGAGAGCACGCGCACTGTGTTCATTGCCGAATAAAATACCTTTCGGTTTTATCACTTGCACTAACGCTTCAACGATATCGTCTTTTAATAATTCCATGCCTGCGCCGGAAATTTGTACCACCAAATAATCGCCGTAACGATCCACAACCAAGCCCGGCAGCAAATCAGCATCGCCATAAACTAAACGATAGTAAGGTTCGCCACAGGTGAGTTCGCGCAACGCGAGAGATTGTTTGAAGCGGTGAACGAATAAAGATTTGTTAAGCGGAAAAGCTTCATCGCGACTGACCATGCGCCCGCAGATCAAACCATTCGGGTTCATAAACGCAATGCCGAGCGGCTTGCCGCTGTGCGTTGTCACCAGCGCTTGCTGCCCCATTGCAAAACCTTTGAGTGGCGAGCGCACAATATCGACTTCATTGCTGAACACCCACAGGTGGCCGAGCTTTAAACGGCGATCGGCTTGCGATTTTAAAATGAGTGTAGGAAGAGGCAGTGACATGAGATTATCCAGGAAGATGAGAAAAAGAAACGGCGCAGATTATAGCGGGAAATGCCCGGTAAAGGTTTGACGAAATTATGATTGATCCCGGCCTACAGCATGAATTCCGTAATTACTGCTGAGACCGTTCACCCGCAGGGATGCGGGTGACGAGCCTAGAGGGATGTATTCACGGCGTGTCGCAGAAGTAATTACGGAGTTCATGCGAACGATGCAGCAAAAAAAATCAGCGATTAAACTTCACCGGCAGAATCTGCTTCTCACCAAATTGCTTGTGATCCGCATCAGTCGCACCATCTTTGCATTCGCCTTTCAACCATAAGTGATAGCGCGACATGCTTGAATCAATTTCTAAAAACCCTTCCTTACAGTACCCCATGCGTTTCACCACATAAGCAGCATTTTCGCTCAAGCGCAGCTGGGTAGAACGGCCAACATCAACACCACCGCGCGCATATTCATGACGCGGGCCAGCATCGCGCTCAATATGCACGAGATTGGGCACCTTATCCTCAGGCCAACGCAGGCGATACACAAACATCTTACTGGTATTAGGGAGGATTTCGATCTCCAGCGTTTCTTGCATGGTGGATTCGGTATAACTGCGGCCTGGCGAGGCGCAAGCGGCAAGTAGCACACACACAACAAGAGTAATACTCAAGAACTTTACCTGCGACATGCTTTCTCCTGCATTTTTATGAATTAGCCTGTAAGAGGCCTCTAAAGAAGACCAGACCTTGGCCGATAGCTAGACAACAACTTTGTTTCTGAATTTCATTGCAGCAGGAGTTTGTCATGCTAATCCGTTTACGGCTACTGAGTTTTCTCATCGCCTGCACTATCGCAGCTAATATTGCCGTCAATGCTTACGCGGATAACGAGCAAAACTCAGCCAAATTCACGCCGTCGGAACCGGCCCAAACTGCTACCACAACCACCCCGGCTGCACCTGCAGAATCATCCGAGCCCACTGCCTTTGATCCCATTGAGTTACCCAAACCTGTTGTGACTGAAAGGGCTCCCCTAGTTCCTACGGCATTAGCCCCCACCGCGGTTACTAAAGCTGAGGCAGCCTCCAAGCCCGTTAAAAATAAAGCAGAGCCAATACCTAAATTAATAACACCTAAAGTCATTGTCATTAAATCAGATGCCGTCGCCCATCCCGTTGCGATTAATGGAATCGCGATGCCAGGCGATGCAACAACCTTGTCACAGCCAAGAATGAAGTCGCCAGAAGAAATGAAGTCACTGGAAATACAGTCGCAAAAAATGGCTGAGCCGCAAGAAGCAGAAACGACACCACAAAATGCCGACACATCAAGCCCAACTTACATCAATGCATCTGCAGTACCGATTACTGAATCTGTAAAAACATCCGCAAACCAATGTGCTAATGCCACCAATAATCACTTTCAAAAATCCTTGTTGGTGATGGCCTTTCCTCGCCTCATCCCCACCAGCTCCAACGCAGGTGAACTTTATCAAGTTGAACAACAATTACCACAACTGCTCAGCCAATTACTGGTTAGCAAGCGCAGCACCATTACCCCCGAGCAACTCAATCAAGCCTTGCCAACGACAGATGTCAGCAACGAGGCTCAGCTATCGCAATTAACGCAGAGATTAGCAAGTGACCATCGCAGCCAATTTATTTTAAGCGGGGAAATAGTGGATATGTCTATGACTACACCAAACGCAACCTACAACCCCGCATTTTATACGCGAGCTATAAATGAATTTTTTGATGTCATTGAAGCCAAAAATCGCTTTGACAAACGCGATCGCTTATTCAGTTTTCAATTGCACTTGCGCGATGGTTTTACCGGACAAGAATTATTATCTAAACGCTACGATACTTACGGTATTTGGGGCTACACCGGAAAGGTAAGTTTTGGCTCGCCACTGTTTTGGAAAAGCGATTACGGTCAGCAAATTAAAAGTCTTGTGAATGTGGCCGCCAAAGATTTAAGCAAAGCAATTAACTGCCAACCTTTTATCGCGCAAATTGATTCGCGCCCAGGCCAAACGCAATTTGTTTTACAAAGCGGCTCTAATAATGGCCTTCATACTGGCGACATGCTCACGCTGTATCAAATGATTATTCAAGGTTCAGAAACACGTTATCAGGAGCACGATGTGCGTTTAGTAAACCGTAACATAGCCATTGAATTGCGCGAGGTTTACGCATCACATAGCGTGGGAGTGATTAGCGGTACCCCGTATTTAACGGGGCAACTTTTAGCAGTAGCGCCTTAAGGATTTTTATATTTTTTTTCTTTCTGCCATTCGCATAACTAACAGCGATAAAATCCCTAACAGCAAAAAACCTGTTGTTACCGGTATTAAAGTATTATTGTAAAGCTGGCCTATCAATGTGCCTAATACCATAGAGAGAATAGAAGAAACTGAACCAATAACTGCCGAGGCAATACCCGCCACATGCCCCATGGGCTCCATTGCTATCGCATTCAAGTTGCCGAAGATTAACCCAAAACAAAAAAATAAAATAGCTGCATAAATCAGGAACATCCACAACTGGATATCCACTGCAAAATGCAGCAGTAAAAAAACAGCAGAGGAGCCAATAATGTACTGCACACTACGATTGCAAATGTAGTGCATCCCCAGCTTTTCCACAAACCGTGAATTCGCGAGCGACGAGATGCCAAATACTAAGGCCAACATACCGAAATACAGAGTAAATAATTTTCCGGTATTGAATTGAACTTGAAAAATTTGTTGCGATGAATTGAGATAGCCAATAAAACTACCAAAAAATAAACCCATGCAGATGGTGTAGCTAATGGTAATACGGTTATAGATAACCTCTTTGAAACCATCGACAAATCCTGTGACAGAAAACGCAATACGTTTTTCTTTTGGCAAGGTTTCTTCCAGCCGAAAAAAAATCCAACCGGCAATTAAAACAGCGTAGACCACATAAAAAGCAAAAATATAACGCCATGAAGCAAACAGTAAAATGGTTTGGCCGAGGGTAGGTGCAATAGCCGGCACCATAATAAAAATCAGCATGACAAGTGACATTACCTTGGCCATTTGTCGGCCACTGTATTGGTCGCGCACAATAGAAATCGCAGACACATAAGGGCCTGAAACACCAAGCCCTTGAATGAATCGCCCGATTAACATGACATTAAGATTATCCGCAAAAAAACAAATAACACTGCCCAACATAAACAGTGAAATACCAGCGTAAAGTATTTTCTTCCTTCCGGTTGCATCAGAAAGCGGGCCGCAAATTAATTGGCCAATAGCCATACCCAAAAATAATGCACTAATGAGGTATTGCGCTTTATTGGGATTTGCGAGCTGAAGATCTTTACTGACAATACCCAGTGCAGGCAGAAAAGCATCAATCGAAATGGCAACAATCGACATTAAGAATGCAATAAGCACCGTAAATTCTGTGGTAGAAACACCGTGCGGACGAGATGGGTTTTGTGGCGCCATTTTTTATTTCCTAACCAAACTAATTCGTAACCAGGCTAATTTGTAAACTGCAACGCAGCCAAACGTGCATACAAGGGGCTGTCATGTAGCAGCCGTGTATGCGTACCTTCCGCAACAATTTGCCCTGCTTCCATGACAATAATTCTATCGGCAGCTTGCACAGTCGCGAGGCGATGTGCAATTACTAATGTAGTACGATTGTGCGCAGCATTGTCCAATGCTTGCTGCACCTGCCGTTCGCTTTCAGCATCCAATGCGCTAGTAGCTTCATCTAATAATAAAATCGGCGGGTTACTGAGAATCGCACGCGCAATGGAAATACGTTGCCGTTGACCACCCGATAAACGCACGCCGCGTTCACCTAAAAAGGTGTCATAGCCTTGTGGCAATGCAGCAATAAATTCGCTAGCCGCAGCCATTTCCGCAGCCTGCTGCACTTCTTCAAATGATGCTTGTGGATTACCGTAACGAATATTATCGAGCACACTGCCAGCAAAAATAACCGTTTCTTGCAACACAACACTAAACGGTTGGCGCGCATCTTTTAACGTAAGATCGCGTAGATTTACACCGTTAAAACTGACCACACCTGATTGCGGATCGTAAAAACGAAACAACAATTGAAACAAAGTTGTTTTGCCTGCACCCGATGGCCCAACCAAAGCGACGTGTTCACCGGGACGGATTTTTAACGAGAAATCTTTTAGCGCAAGAGTATCCTGGCGCGAAGGATAAGAAAAATTTACGCAATCAAATTCAATTCCTGCGCCTTGCAATGGCAAGCTCACCGGATGAAGAGTTTCCACCACTGGCGATACTACATTTAACAACTGCATCAAACGCTCAGTCGCGCCCGCTGCACGCTGCAAATCACCCCAAACTTCAGCAATGGAACCTATAGCGCCCGCGGTAACAACTGCGTACAAAATAAATTGCGATAATTCTCCGCCCGTCATTTGCCCTGCTAACACTGCCTTCGCACCTAACCACAACACAAATGATATTGCAGCAAACACTAAAACAATAACAACAACAGTAAGCCATGAACGTGCACGAATGCGTGACAGCGCCGTATGAAATGCAGTTTCTACTGAGCCATTAAAACGCGCACTTTCACGCGACTCCTGAGTATATGACTGTACCGTAGGCATGGCGTTAAGAACTTCACCAGCGAGTGCACTGGCATCCGCAATACGATCCTGACTATCGCGCGAAAGTTTTCGCACTTTGCGACCGAATAAAAAAATCGGCACTATCACGAACACCAAGGTAATAAGAATGTAACCCGCTAAACGATGACTGGTGATAAGCAACATCGCGAGCCCACCCACCAACATAAAAAAATTGCGCAAGCCCATCGACAAACTAGTGCCAACCACCGTTTGAATCAGTGTGGTATCGGTAGTTAAACGCGAAAGCACTTCGCCAGTTTGGGTGTGCTCAAAAAATTGTGGGCTCATACGTAAAACGTGAGAGTAAACTGCACTGCGAATATCTGCTGTAACTCGTTCACCCAGCCAGGACACAAAATAAAACCGCAGTGCGGTGGCAATCGCTAATATTACGGACAAGCCAAACAGCGCAAGAAAATAACGATCAATATGTTCACTTTGTCCACTGGAAAAACCTGAGTCGATTAAATAACGAAATGCCACTGGCAACGTCAAGGTTGTGCTTGCCGCTACCGCCAATGCAATAAACGTCCAAACCCAACGCACCCAATAAGGCCTTAGAAAAGGCATTAAACCTAATAAAGGGCTTAGCCGCTTGGGGCTAGGAGCTACTGTGATAAGAGGTTCTACTGGAGTGCTGAGCGTTGTTGGAGCAAGCGTTTTCGACATGAGAAAATTCCTGTGCGAAGTGGGTTAGAGTTGATTAAGCGCCAGCGATAATTTTCAGCGCAATGCTAATACTCGCACCCACTGCCAACACTGCAAAAGCAGTAACACTTATAACAAACCCAGGGCCGCGTGCAGCAGCAGAACGTGCGTAACTGATCGCATAATAAACACGCCCCACTAACCAAACCAAGCCTGCAATACCAGCCCACAATGGGTTGACGTAAATACTAAATAACCAGAGTGCGGGTAAAAAAATCAGTGCTGCTTCCTGGGTGTTCATTTGTACTCGAAACACACGTTCGAAATCATCGTTACCCGTTGTAGCAGGTGCCTTGATATTAAATTTTTTGCGCGCAATTCCAACCAAAATACCTGTGGCTAATAATAAAAAAAGCGTTAGGAGTGTAATAATTGAAGGAAAATACTCTGGCATAAAAACCTCATTGAGTGGGTACGACAGCTTATCGTGCCCACTCAATGGGGGTTCGTCTAACTTAAATCAATGACAGAAAACATTGAAACTAATTTTCGCGCGTATTTAGTGACTTTTGTCAATTTAATGCAACGCAGGAGATGAAATTCATTGCGCTACACACTGAAGTTAATCACAACGATTTTTGTCAGCTGCGCTCTATCATTCTTTGTGCAACTGACTTTTACGAATTCCATAAGCAAAATAAATGACTAGCCCCACAGCCAACCAAAGCACAAAACGTATATGTGTATGCAGCGGTAAAAATGCAATTAAAGCACCGCAAGAAATAACACCGAGCACGGGTAATAAAATTCCGCCTGGCGCTTTAAAAGGGCGCGGCAAATCGGGGTGAGTTTTACGCAATACAATTACGCCACCGCACACCAATACAAAAGCTGCAAGCGTGCCAACATTCACTAATTCTGCCAGCGCATTCAGTGGAATAAAACCCGCCATAACGGCCATCACAACACCACAAATTACGGTATTTTTTACCGGTGTTTGAGTTTTTTTATTGATGTGGGAAAACAAGGGCGAGAGCAAACCATCGCGTGACATAGCGGTAAGAATTCGCGTGAGTGCGTAATAAAGTACGAGCATTACTGTGGTTAAACCGGTAATTACACCAGTAGCGACTAATGCCGATGCCCAATTCACACCAATGCGCGCCAAACCAAAGGCAACCGGTGATGACACATTTAATTCTTTGTAAGAAACAATCCCCGTAAGCGTACCAGAAACAACAATATAAATTATTGTACAAAAGATAAGTGAAGAGAGAATGCCAATTGGTATATCGCGCTGTGGTTTGTTAGCTTCTTCGGTGGCAGTGGATACCGCATCAAAGCCAACGTAAGCAAAAAATACGACAGATGCACCGGCAAGGATGCCTATAGGCTTGCCGGCTTCGTTATACGAGAACCAACCAAAGGGAGCGAACGGCGTCCAATTTTCCGGGTTGATATGAAACAGTGCGACAGACAAAAAAACCACAATCGTAAGCAGTTTAATAAACACCATAGCGGTATTCAGTTTTGCACTTTCTTTCACGCCAATGATCAACATCATCATCAACAAAAATACAATCATAAAAGCGGGTAAATTAACAATGCCACCGTCTGCCAAACCGGTTAATGGATCCACCGCAAAAGGGCCTTTGGTAAGTGCGACGGGCAAGCCTAAACCAATACCGTGCAACGCATTATTAAAATAACCCGACCAACCGTTAGCAACCGCAGCAGTAGCCACACCGTATTCCAGAATTAAATCCCAACCAATAATCCACGCAATAAATTCGCCGAATGCTGCATAAGAGTAACCATAAGCACTGCCCGCACCACCAACACTTGACGCTAATTCTGCATAAGCCAGTGCTGCAAATGCGCAGGCAAAACCCGCCACAATAAAAGACAGCACCACGGCCGGCCCAGATGTGGTTGCCGCAGCTACACCGGTGAGTACAAAAATACCGGTACCGATAATGGCACCCACCCCCATCAAGCTGAGATCCAAAGCACTCAAACAACGTTTTAAACCGTGATTTTCCTCTTCTGTGACTACGTTTTTTTTGCGCAACAGCGCTGAAAAAAAAGTTGATCCTGTTGTTGCCGCAACATTTACTACAGCTTTCGTTATGGTACTTTTCATAGCAGCCCCGCGTAAAAAAATGAATGTGTGTGTGATGTATTATTTATTATTGGAAAAACTGCAACAGCTGTGCCATTGATTTATGAGCATTTTACCGCTTTACTTCTACAATAAGGAGATTGTTTATTTGCTTAGCGGTTTAATCATGCATGCCAGATAAATTATGTGCTTTTTTTGGACGCCACAAATGTTTCTGACGCCAACGGCGCTTATTTAAACATTTTCTTTCCATTTTTTTGGATTAATTTGCTTCATGTTAACTGACGCAAACAGTCGGGCTAACAGACACGGAAATCATGATGACGATCAGAAAAAAACTTTCCTACTCTCTCGACATTTGGCTGACGTTAGGCTTATTCACAGCGTTCGTCATAATGTTTGCGGTGTATGTATGGTCAGAAAAGCAGATAGATCGTACCAACGATTTACGCCATCAATCTTTTTTGCTCGTGAATGAACTGCGTCAATCTTCCTATGACCTAACCAAAATGGCACGCAGTTACGTGTTAACGGGCGAGCCGTATTACAAACAATATTATCAAGATATTCTCGATATTCGCGATGGCAAAAAGCCACGCCCAAGTGGTTATAACTCGACCTATTGGGAGTTGCTGGTAGCAAAAAAACTACCCCCTCAGGTCAACGATGGGAAGTTAATTACTTTAGTAGAACTGATGCGCCAAGCAAAATTTAATGACGAAGAGTTGCGCCTATTGGCTCAAGCCCAAGCGAGCTCAGAAGTAATTTCGGCGATTGAATTGCGGGCGATGAACGTGCTCGACGCCGCCAGCTCAGATTCAGATATTGAAGCCATGCGAACCACAACACTGAAACTGCTCACTAATGATCAATTTAACCGCGCTAAGGCCGATTTCCTGGAACCGATAGACAAGCTTTATGCATTGATAGATAGCCGCACGGACACTGCATTAACAAAGGCTAAACATAACGCTCTACTTATGCGATTAACGTTTATCGGGTTTGGTTTGAGCTTAATGTTTATGGTATGGCGCATGGCTCAAACATTACGAACTACCTTGGGTGGTTCGGTGAATGAGATTTATGCACAGATCACCCGCCTCGGCAATGGTGATTTTTCATCCCCCATTTCAGTAAACGATAGGCAGAAAAATAGCGTTATGGGATGGTTGGCAGAAACCCAACGTAATTTACAAAGAATAAGCCAGGAACATTCACAAGCGGAAAATGCCAAGCAAAATAGTGATGAACGCTACCGCATACTTTTCAATAGCGCGCACCTCGGCATTAATATTTTCTATCCAGATCCCAACAAACTATTAATCGATTGCAACCCTTGCCTGTGCGAAATGCTCGGCTACACCCTTGAGGAACTGCGTCAATTGCGCCCTGCAGATGTGGTGGCTCCATCGGAATGGGGCAACATATCGTCCGCAATCGACAGCATTGCCGAGGGGGAGGGTTATTTCAGGGAATGGCAACTCAAGCGTAAAGATGGATCAATTTTTACTGCCGAAATTATCGCTACCACAATGCCCGATGGCACCATGATGTCAATGGCTCGAGATATTACTGAGCGCAAAATTACTGAAGAGCACCTGCGCCGAAGCGAAGAAAATCTCTCTATCACACTCCAATCGATCGGTGATGCTGTTATCGCGACTGATGCAGCAGGTCGGATTACTCGTATGAACCCCACAGCCGAACGTTTTACGGGCTGGACCTTACCTGAAGCTATGGGTCGCCCGTTGGCCGAGGTATTTAATATTGTCAGTGCTGACACCCGCTTACCCGCTCTCAACCCAGTGGAGCTGGCGATGGAACATGGGGAAGCTGTGGGGCTTGCCAATCACACAACCCTTATAGCTCGCGATGGCCATGAATATCAAATTTCTGACAGTGCGGCGCCGATTCGCGACTCCTCAGGCACAGTTGTGGGCGTAGTATTAGTATTCAGCGACGTTACCGAAAAATATAAAGCGGAGGAGGCTTTACGGGAGAAACAGTGGCTCCTATCCGAGTCACAACGGATAGCGCACATTGGTAGCTGGGGCTTTGACATTCAGGAAGAGCACGTCACTTGGTCCGAGGAAACTTACCGTATTTATGGTGTATCTCCGGAGACATTTGCGCCCACCAAAGAGTCATTCATGAGCTTGATTCATCCTGAAGACCTACATATCATAGAGAAAACTGCAGCCGCTATCAGGGCTGGTCTACCCACTAACGAAGAATTTAGAATAATTACCCCTGCAGGTGATATTCGTTTCATCAGCGGTCATTCAGAATTTTTACCTGCCAGCCTTACCTTTCCCGCACGCATGGTAGGTACTGCACAAGACGTCACAGCGCTTAAACAAGCCGATGAAAGATTCCGTCGCACCTTCAAACTTATTCCCAACCCAATCACGCTTCAAACACCAGAAGGCGCCTTACTCGATTGCAGTGACGCTTTTTGTGAAATAACGGGATACTCGCGAGAGGAAATGCTCGGTCAGGATACTAATGCAATCGGCCTATGGGTGTACCCAGAGCAACGCAATGTCTTACGCGAAACTTTATTACATAACGGACAAGTTGACAATTTTGAGTTTCAATTGCGTCGCCGCAATGGCGATATTCGAACCATGCAAATTTCAGCGCGTTATCTCACGTTAGAACCTGAGCCGGTTTTGCTGTCCGTTGCGCACGATATCACCGAGCGAAAACAAGCCGAAGAAGAAGTACGCCACAATGAACGGTTTATTTCAACTCTCGCACACAATATGCCGGGCATGGTGTCGCACTGGACAAAAAATCTGAACTGCGATTTTGCCAACAAAGAATACCTGAACTGGTTTGGCAAAACGGCGGAAGAAGTAAAGCATGCAACACCGCAAGACATCATCGGTGAAGATTTATTCAAGCAGAATAAACCATTTATGGAGGCGGCATTACTGGGTAAAGCACAAAGTTTTGAACGCAAAATTCCGCGCCCCGATGGCACAACCATGTATGTATGGTCGCAATATATCCCTGATATGGTTGGTAATTGTGTTGAAGGGATCTTTGTAGTCGTGCTGGACATCACCGAACGCAAACACGCTGAGTTAGCACTAGCTGAATTTGCTACACATACTCAAGCGATTCTGGACAACATGCTCGATGGTGTCATCACCATTAACACTCTAGGGTTAATTGAGTCTTTCAATAAGGCAGCCAGTACCATTTTTGGCTATAGCGCAGAAGAAGTCATTGGCAACAACGTATCCATGCTCATGCCCGATAAAATTAAACTCATGCATGACGGCTATCTTGCGCATCACGTTAAAACCGGGCATGCCAGCACACTCGGTACACAACTAGAAGTAGAGGGAAAACGTAAAGATGGCGATTTATTCCCGATGAGTTTGTCAGTGTCCAAAATTTTCCGCGAAGACAAAGCAACATTCATTGGTTTGATTCGCGATATTACCCGGCAGCGCCGCAGTGAAGAAGAAATCAACCGCCTTGCTTTTTATGACCCGCTGACCAATCTGCCTAACCGGCGTTTATTATTCGATCGTCTTATGCAAGCAATGGTGACCTCCAGCCGCACCGATCAGCATGGCGCGTTAATGTTTCTTGATCTGGATTATTTCAAACAGCTTAATGATAACTTGGGACATGATTTGGGTGACGTACTTTTGCAACAAGTGGCAACGCGCTTACAAGCTTGCGTTCGCGAAGGTGACAGCGTGGCACGCATGGGCGGCGACGAATTTGTATTGTTGATCGAAGCGTTAAGCATTTACCCAAACGAAGCGGCCTCGCAAGCTGAAGTTATTGCC
>JANYIO010000234.1 GCA_025362015.1 Gammaproteobacteria bacterium
CAGGAAATATAACGCCTCGATTTGACAGGAATATATATCGCTACCTTACTAAAGTGCTTTTTACGAAATCAACTTCCTTCAAGATACAGCAACTTAATACACATTAACGTTAATGACCATTGCAAAAAAATACAATAATTAAAGCTAAAAAACATGTGTGGTACCGCACTGAATGGAGTTACTCAATAGTTCAATCTTAATGTCATCTTGTTGTTGTAACTTGTGACATTACAGAGGCGACATATGACTGTTAAGCAATTAGGCTCTGTGAGAAAATCAGGCTCTGTGAGAATAGGTACAAGTGGCATTGTTGTTCCGGGCACAAAAGCGACCTTCCCTGAAGAGTTTCAATCTGAAAGTAGATTACACTATTACGGATCCTTGTTTAATACGTTGGAAATCAATAGTTCATTTTATAAAGTTCCTCAACCCGGAACATTTGCAAGATGGACAACGGAAGTCCCAGACGATTTTAAATTTTCCATTAAACTATGGCAAGGAATTACCCATGCAAAAAAACTTGCATATGCGTCGGAACATATTGATATATTTATGTACGCCGCCAGTCACCTGGGAAATAAAAGAGGTTGTTTACTAATACAGCTGCCACCAAGTATTACGTTTCAATATCTGCAAGAAGTCGATAATATTCTGCAACAGTTGCAGAGTTCGAACGAACGAAATTCATGGCAACTGGCAATAGAGTTTAGGCATAGCAGCTGGTATCAAGATTCTATTTATGCGATGCTAAAAAAATATAACACTTCACTTGTTCTTCACGATATGCCCATGTCAAAAACGCCTATGAGCCATCCAACAACAGAATTTGTTTATTTTAGATTTCATGGGCCAACAGGAAATTATAGTGGCGGCTATTCAGAAAAATTTATCCAACATTATGTGGATCTAGTCCAAGTATTGGTTAGCGAGGGGAAGGACGTTTATATTTATTTTAATAATACAATTGGCGGAGCTTTGCAGAACGCACAACTATTTCAAAAAATAATCGGAAATAAATATGTGCCATCGGTATAACTAGGTCTCTGCCAACTTAATGCTGTGTTAACGCACTAACTGCTCCATCGAGCTTGCTAATGGCACACTAAATAATATGCAACAAAGAAAAAGTTTACGCGTGTTTCCGTACAGACAAAATCACCCAATGGTAGTAAATTTTAACATTAAGAGCTAAGTCTACCTTTCATGTAAGCCCACCTTTGCAGGATAAATTTTTTATTAATTACGTTTAATAGGAGGTTTTTATGCCAGAAGGCCCATCGATTGTGATTTTGAGGGAGCTTGCTGCGGATTTTTATGGCAAGAAAATTTTACATGTTGAAGGCAACAGTAAAATAGATAAGACGCGATTAGTTGGCCAATATATAAAATCATTACGCAGTTGGGGAAAGCATTTTTTAATTGAGTTTTCAGGATTTTCCCTGTGCATCCATTTATTAATGTTCGGCAGTTATCGTATAAATGAGCGAAAAGAAAGCCCACCGCGTCTGAGCTTGCAATGTTCAGATAAAACCGAACTCAACTTTTATGCGTGCTCGGTAAAATATATTGAAGGTGAATTGGATGAGTTTTATGATTGGAGTGTAGATGTAATGTCCGATTTTTGGAATCCAGCTGCAACCCGTAAAAAATTACGAGCACTTCCGGAAAAATGGGTTTGCGATGCATTGCTTGATCAGGATATCTTTGCCGGAGTTGGTAATATTATCAAAAACGAAGTTTTGTTCCGCATCCACGTTCATCCGCTATCAACTTTGGGAGCACTGTCCTCTCCCAAATTGCATGCATTGGTAGAACAAGCGCGCACATACAGTTTTGAGTTTCTGGAATGGAAAAAAGCATTTGTTTTGAAACAACATTGGCTCGCGCACAATCAACCTACATGTCCTCGTTGTGGAATTTTGTTTATAAGAGCTTATTTGGGAAAAACTCATCGTCGCAGTTTTTATTGCGAGCATTGCCAAAAGAGATATTTATCCACCAAGTCTTAATAAAATAAACGGCTTCGTGGGAAGCTTCGCTTTAAATACAATGTAATTGATGGCAAGTGGTTGTCACTGCGAACGTTACTTGGGGTTTTTAATTAACTAAGCCGGATATGTTTAAAATGACAGAAACAACATGGCGACTTCTTTTTGTCGAACCCATATTGGCCACAATAAAATTTAATTCGGCAATGAAATGGTTACATATAACCCATGGGAGTCAATATTTTTTCCAAAGGTAATTTTCCCATTATGTAGGCTCACAATTTCTTTAGCAATTGCTAAACCCAAACCGCAACCATGAGTATTTTGTGATTGATATCGAAAAAACGGCTGCCCTAATTTGTTGAGAACCTCGTCGGGAACTCCAACTCCATTATCTGAAATAATTAGTTCTATTCCCTGTGAGTTTTTTTGGAGTATAACTTTTAATGTTGTATGAAGTCCGGCATAATTTATGGCGTTCTCCAATAGATTGGCAACCAGCTCTTGCAAGAGTAGTGCATCCCCCTGAATTTGACAATCACACAATTCGAACTCTAACTCCATGTGTTTATTTTCGGCGGGAACGATAAAATGAGCAGATGAATTTCGCAATAAAGTTGGTAAATGTACTATTTTTAATTCAGGGGCAATAACGCCATAATTTTCAATTCGAGCCAGGGATAGTAGCTGGCTGGTGAGGTGACTTGCACGCTCGGTCGTTGTCAACAACTCCTGCAATAATTGTGACTTATCCTGTTGTAGGTTGCTTAAACCAACTTCTAGTTTACTGCGCAAAATAGCTAAAGGTGTACGTAATTGATGCGCAGCATCAGCTACAAATCGGCGATGATTCAACACCGATTTTTCAAGATTAAGCAATAATTCATTCACACCATAAATAATAGGTTGCAGTTCACTGGGTGCATGGGTTTCAGAAATTGGATGAAAGTTTTGGGGTGCACGATTGGCGATTGCGGTGCGTAACGCTTCAATGGGAACTAAACTGCGTTTTACACCCAAAACAATACCAAGATAAGCAACAATAATTAATAATCCACCGAACAATAAAAATCCTATCAACAAATTATTGAGCAAATGATCTACTGCATGCGTGGTCTGAGCAACAGAAACAAAATATGGATGGTTGTCCAAACGAGCTTGCAAAATAATTACCCGGTAGCGCTGACCTTTCATATCCAAATTTTTAAAACTATAGCGCTCGGTAAATGTTTCTTTATTCATTGCAAGATGTAATTCATTCGTACCCAGTAGCATTCTTTGCTGGCTATCCCATACCGCATAAATAACATCGTCATCGTTATTGGCAGACAGCATTTGACGCGCAGCTGACGGCAATTCCAACAGCAAGCGTCCACCTGCCAGGATTTGTACCTGATGAACCAAATCGGTTGCATCATCCAATAAATTTAAATCATAACTTTCAAGAATATTTTTGGCTGCATACCAGTAAGATAGTGCACCGCCAATAGCTAAAGTGGGTAGTAAAACCCACAGCATTCTGCGCATAAACAAAATGCGTAAACTCACAATGACGCCACTCATGGGTTGTTCTCGCTGAGAATATAACCCAGACCACGCACCGTACGAATATTAACACCCGAATCATTTAATTTATTACGCACTCTATGCACATAAGCTTCTATAGCATTGGCGGATAATTCCTGGTCCCAGCCTCCGATAACTTGAATAAGTTGTTCTTTCGATACTATGCGCCCTGCACTGCTGGCAAGATATTCAAGCAGGCTCCACTCACGTGCAGACAAATCTATTGTTTCATTTCCAATACGTACAATTTTGCCTACAGTGTCCAATTCAAGATTACCTAATCGCCACAGTGGATTGCCATCGCCAAGGTTGCGACGCATCAATGCGCGAATACGAGCGCATAACTCGGCCATTGCAACCGGTTTTACAACGTAATCATCCGCCCCCAAATCAAGTCCTTCAACCCGGCTGGCCAGTGTATCGCGCGCGGTCAAAATGAGAATTGGCAGGCGTTTGCCGAGGTGGCGTACAGAGCGAATAACCTCAGTGCCATCGCGATCAGGTAAGCCCAGATCCAATACCAACAAATCAAAGTGTTCAGTTTGAAGCGCATGCAGTGCGTAATTTGCTGTTCCAACCCAATCGGTGGTGTGGCCCGCCAGAACTAATCCATCGCGCATAGCGGTACCGAGAGCGTCATCATCTTCCACTAATAAAATTCGCATCGTTTGTCAGGTTTCTGTCAGTTAAGGTAGTGATACTACTAAGTTGTTGATAGTAATAAGTTGTCGATATTGCGCGGCACAAATTTACGCGCTACCGCGGTTGGCCTGCAGTCGTTTATTTTAAGCAATTTCGCATTTTCAAGGCACTCAAACATTTTGTAATTGCACTGATCCGCTATTTTCAATTAGAGCACAAGTTGTAAAAAAAAGCTGCTGCAACTTTGCACTAGCTTCCTGTTAGCTGGATAGCATTTTTAAAATTTAACAGAAGGATCATATTATTATGAGTATTCGACGCAGTTATGAAATGGCATTTACCTGCGCTTTCAACGCAAGAAAACGAGTTTTTTTGAAAAGATTACAGTTTACCCTGCGAATTTATTTCAGGCATTTTTCGACTCTGGAATCCATAGAACATTTTTTTTCACAAACCCCATTACGCCGTTTGCTCATTGAAAAACCAGATTTTAAGGGAAGCATTTATATACAACAAGTTCGCCAATTTTTTTATCGCAGCAGTATAAGTAGTCACCGGAAACATTTTCTATTATCGCATTTTACATTTCTGGAAAATTCACATACCGAAGACGCTATTAAGCAATTTTATGCCGATTCCTTTCAGCCGATACTTATCTTTGAAGAAGAGGATAAGTTGTCATTTAGTATTAGCTATCAGACATTGGTTTCACGCGAAGGTTTATTAATGCTGACGATAGATATGAATAATATTCCTCTGTACAAAATTTATTTCTGGTTTACCGAACACAATGGATTGCCAACCTTATGCATAGGAGCATTGCAAGGTGGAAAAAATGCGCTGGAAGTCAATCGGGACTTTACCAAAAAATTCTGGGGTTTACGTCCGCAAAATATGGCTATTTCGTTGTTACGCTGGTACGCAACAACCTTGGGTATCAGCCAGATTTATACTTTCCCGAAAGAAAGACTTTGGAATAAAAAAATTTCGGAGCAAACATCCCTGGATGAATTCTGGCAAGAACAAGGAGCAATACCTGTTCCAGAAACACCGTTTATCAAATTAGAGTTGGACATTCCCAGCAAAGATATCAGTGATATCCCCGTGCGTAAACGCAGCATGTACAAAAAACGCTATAGCTTTTTAGAGCAATTACGTGATACTTTTGTAACCCAACTTAATCCTTTATTAAAACAATCATAAAGATTAATTCAGGTCTAACATACGTTGATCTTAATAAAATCCACTTTTAATCTGCAAACACTAGCTTCATATCCGTGCTCAGTTGACTAACTTTGTCGCATGGGTCATGGGAAATTTTATTTTAATTGATTACAAGACGTTTATTGCAATTTTTCAATTGATCAGCATGCTATTGCATGAATAATTTTCGCTGGGAGATCAGCATGAATTTCACATTGTTAAAAGATTTTTTCGCCAGCTTTGTACAAACTCGGCATGTCGCACGTCACTTTCGCCGTATTGCAATTTTGGAGCATTTTACCAATAGTGAGGCTGTTAAAGAATTACCTGCATCATTATCTGAATCATTAAATACAGTCGCCCGGTTAGAAAAAAGTGAGTTGCTCAAAAACCTTAATTCACATGAAAATGGCTTATCCGAAATGCAAGCTGAATCAATTCGCGTCGAGAGCGGACTGAATGAAATTGAAAGTGAGAAACCTTTACCTTGGTGGATGCATTTATGGCACTGCTATAAAAATCCATTCAATATTCTATTAACACTCTTGGCCGCGATTTCCTATGCAACAGAGGACATTAAAGCCACGATTGTCATTTCATCGATGGTGATTTTATCCACGGTGCTGCGCTTTTGGCAGGAAGGTAACGCCAATAAAGCGGCGGATAAACTCAAAGAGATGGTGAGTAACACCGCTACCGTTATGCGTCGCGATATTTCTAGCGATGCAGTGCCAGTTTTTGAGCAATTTTACGGTGCGCATTTACAGGTTAAACCTGCACAAAAAATAGAGCTACCTATTAAGCAGTTAGTGCCGGGTGATGTGGTGGTACTGTCAGCAGGCGATATGATTCCAGCAGATTTATGTTTGCTCAACGCCAAAGATTTATTCGTTAGCCAAGCGGCTATGACAGGTGAATCCCTGCCAGTTGAAAAGTTCCCTCAACTTAAAATACTCGAAACAACCAATCCGCCAGAGCTAGATAATATTTTATTTATGGGTACCAATGTTGTTTCTGGTTCTGCAACTGCCGTTGTTGTGACTACAGGAAGCAAAACTTATTTTGGTGCTTTGGCGCAGCGCGTAACTGCCACTGATCGCGCGCCCACCGCATTTCAGGTGGGCGTAAACAAAGTCAGTTGGTTGTTAATTCGTTTTATGTTGGTGATGTCACCTTTAGTTTTATTTATCAATGGTTTTACCAAAGGTGATTGGTTGGAAGCCTTTTTGTTTGCACTATCGATTGCAGTGGGATTAACACCAGAAATGTTGCCAATGATAGTTACATCAACGTTGGCAAAAGGTGCTGTGATTTTATCGCGTAAAAAAGTTATCGTAAAACGTCTCGATGCCATTCAAAACTTTGGTGCTATGGATGTGCTCTGCACGGATAAAACAGGAACACTCACGCAAGATAAAATTTTTCTGGCGCGTCACACTGATGTATGGGGGGAGCAATCGGATGATGTATTGGAGTATGCTTACCTCAATAGCTATTACCAAACAGGTTTAAAAAACCTTTTGGATGTTGCGGTGCTTGAGCACGTTGAAGTTCACCATGTACTTGAAGTTGCGACGGCCTTTCGTAAAGTAGATGAAATTCCTTTCGATTTCACTCGCCGCCGCATGTCCGTTGTGGTTGCACGAAATGAATTGCACCATTTATTGATTTGCAAAGGTGCAGTTGAGGAAATTTTAGGTGTGTGTACTCGCGTCCGTCATGGCGACATCGATGAATCGTTAACACCTGAATTACTTGCAAACCTGGCAAAAATTACGGGAAAGTTAAACGCAGAAGGTTTGCGTGTGGTTGCTGTCGCCTCTAAAGAAATGCCGCCAACCAAAGAAAATTATGGATTAGCGGATGAGGCAGATTTAACTTTAATTGGTTACATCGCTTTTTTAGATCCGCCCAAAGAAACAACAGCACCCGCACTAAAAGCGCTTGCAGAACACAATGTGTTAGTCAAAATTCTTACTGGCGATAATGAGCTTGTTACTCGAAAAATTTGTCACGAAGTTGGATTAGATGTGGCAGACGATGGTGTGTTACTGGGCCCGCAAATTGAGGCAATGAATGATGTGCAGTTGGCAGTGGCGGTGGAAAAAATTCATATCTTCGCCAAGCTCACGCCGGCACATAAAGAGCGTATTGTGCGAATGCTTAAAAAGAATGGCCATGTAGTTGGCTTCATGGGAGACGGCATTAATGATGCGCCGGCATTGAGAGCGGCTGATATCGGTATTTCTGTCGATACCGCTGTAGATATTGCAAAAGAAGCTGCCGATATTATTTTGCTGGAAAAAAGCTTAATGGTGCTTGAGCAAGGTGTACTTGAAGGCCGCCGCACCTTCACCAACATGCTTAAATATGTCAAAATGACGGCCAGCTCTAATTTCGGCAACGTGTTCTCGGTATTGATTGCCAGCGTATTTTTGCCCTTTTTGCCTATGCTACCCATGCAAATTTTGGTGCAAAATTTGTTGTACGATATTTCGCAAATTGCTATTCCATTTGATAACGTGGATGACGATCAACTCAAAAAACCACAGCGTTGGGAGCCACGTGATATTGGTCGCTTCATGGTGTTCTTTGGGCCGATTAGTTCTATTTTTGATGTGGCCACATTTTTTATAATGTGGTTTGTTTTTGGTGCAAAAACTCCTGACCAACAAACACTATTTCAATCTGGCTGGTTTGTGGTAGGGCTTCTCACTCAAACATTAATTGTGCATATGATTCGCACCCAAAAAATACCTTTCATTCAAAGTAGAGCTTCAGCACCACTATTGGTTATGACGGGAATTATCATGTTGGTGGGAATTTATTTGCCGATGGGAGTATTCGCTGAATATTTTAAATTGCAGCCATTACCACCACTGTATTTCGTGTTCCTAGCCGGAATTCTTTTAGGATATATGGTGCTCACACAAGTGATGAAAGGATTTTATACGCGGCGTTATAGTTGGCACTAGATATAAATGGCGTGTACACCCGCCATTTATATTTCACTTTTTGAGAAGTTGCATTTCACCTTTGTAAGATTTCAGCAATCTCTCACTACGTGTTATTTTGATAAATTTCTATATTATAAAGCGAATTATTCATTGTGATCTTGGCTTTGCTTTTTGTAATAGAGTAAAGATAAACGCTGTTCTGTGATCACCTCATCAGCTTTAGGGAGAGTATCTACGGATTCATCTAACCCATGGAGAATAACTAGGGAAACATTTCCCGCCCTGCGTGCTGTTGAAATCCATTTAACGAAGTCATTAATGTCTAGGTATTTATCTGTTTGAGTGGACTTTTTCAGCCCATAAGCAAACTCCCCATGAGAATCATATAAGCGAATATCTATACGTTTAAGTTCCCAGGCTAAACTAACTGCTACTCCTGGGTCGCTAGAGAATATAAATTGACTTTGATTCAATTTTTCATAATTTTCATGAATAAATACTTCAGGAAGTTTGGAATAAATTGATATTTTTGGTATCGACCATCCCAATAATAATCCAAATGCTAATGGGCATAATGCGGTGAGCCATATACTGCGCGCGGGGCTATATAAACTTAGCAACCCCATTAGGCACCATCCGAAGAATGCGGTAACAGCAAGAATTAACGCAGATCGCTCTGATGCTTGATAAAGCGGTGCTCGACCAATTACCCCACTACCCGCAAGAATAAGAACCAGTATTACTACACCGCTAAAAACAACATTGATCCAGCTATTTATTTTTAGCAGTCGCCATTGCTGTTGATCAAATAGCTCAACAAGACCGTTGCCAAGCAACATCGCAAAAGGTGTAAAACACGGTAGTATGTAAGTCGGTAATTTTCCTTTTGCAATACTGAAAAATAAGAAAGGAATCATAGTCCAACACATTAAAAAAATGATGGGATGGCGCCATTCTGTATGATTCCAGGTTTGCCTCAGTGCCGCCGGAATTACACCCAGCCAAGGTAAACTGCCAACAACAACGATTGGCAGAAAATACCAAAAAGGCGCCTTATGTTGTGCATCTTCAGCCGCAAAACGTTTTACATGCTCTTCCCAAAAAAAGTAATTCCAGAAATCTGGTGCTTGCAAATGAACCGCAATAGCCCAAGGCAGACTAACTACAATAAAGGTTAGCAACGCCACCCAGAGATATTTCAATTCACTCAGTTTTCGGCGATAAACAAGATAAGGTAGTGCGACCATTACCGGTATGACGAGAGAGATAAATCCCTTCGTTAAAAATCCGAGTCCAGCGGCAACTCCCATTACCGCATAGCCAAGAAGCTTCTGACGAGAATTATCGACTTGCAAACTCCAGTAGAAAGAAACGAGCGTAAGATCTAGCCACAAAGTCACCATGGCATCCAACACACTGTAGGTACCTACCGCGTAAACCAAAAAGAAAGAAAGATAAATCGCGGTGGTGGCAAAAGATTTTTTGCGCGATTGAAAAATATGCTGTGAAAACCAAAATATCAACAAGCCGGTGAGCCCGGTGCAAAACGCAGATGCAAAGCGCACTGAAAAATGATTTTCGCCAAATAATAATTGGCTAATGCTATTTAACCAATAACCGGCAATCGGTTTTTCAAAATAATCCAGCCCGAGTAAATGTGGCACCACCCAATCACCTGAGCTAACCATTTCACGGCTAATTTCGGCATATCTGGCTTCATCGGGAATCCATAACTTTCGATTACTGATGGGCAACAAATAGGCAATAGCATAAAAAATAATTAATAAGCGATAGGCATTTTTTTCAAAAAAAGTATTAAAACCTGACATCCAATCCAATCCTCAGCTTTGTCCGAGCCAACCCTGAAAAAATAGCCTGGTACCGTATTTTTCAAGAAGTTCAAGCAATCGGGAAACACCCTTAGGCGTTCCCCGAAAAGTGTCTACCAATGCGTAAACCAACATTCACTAGTATTACTGCGCACCTATGCAATCTTGCAAGAAATAGTCCAGCGTATTTTCAATAGTTTCTTCAACGGAAATGCTGGGTGTCCATTGAATATAACGCTGAGCATTGCGAATGCTCGGGCGACGATGCGATACATCCTGATAGCCCGCGCCATAATAAGAAAAACTTTCTATCGCATTAAAACCGGCAAAAGGTGGAAAGTGCTTACGTAGTGGGTGCGCTTCAAATTTTGCCAATAAAATTTCCGCCATTTCTTTAATGCTGGCTTCATTAACGGGATTGCCGATATTAATAATCTGGCCGTCACACAAACCGTCTTTATTTTCGATAATACGGAACAGCGCCTCAACACCTTCGCGAACATCGGTAAAGCAGCGTTTTTGTGCTCCACCGTCAATTAATTTAATCGGTGTGCCTTCCACCAGATTCAAAATTAATTGTGTAATAGCACGTGAACTACCTACTCGCGCCGCGTTCAAATTATCAAGACGTGGCCCCATCCAATTGAATGGACGGAATAAGGTAAATTTTAAACCTTCTTTTTGGCCGTAAGCCCAAATAACGCGATCCAACAGCTGCTTGGAAATTGAATAAATCCAACGTTGTTTATTGATTGGACCAACCACGAGATTCGAAGTATCTTCATCAAAACTCTTGTCATCGCACATGCCGTAAACTTCAGAAGTCGATGGGAATAAAATTCGCTTTTTGTATTTCACGCAATAGCGAACGATTTTCAGGTTTTCTTCAAAGTCTAATTCGAATACACGCAATGGATTACGGGTATATTCGATTGGTGTGGCGATTGCAACGAGCGGTAAAATCACGTCGCATTTTTTAATGTGATATTCCAGCCACTCAGTATGAATACTGATATCGCCTTCAACGAAATGGAAGCGCGGATTGCCAATAAAACGGGAAATGGCATCTGAACCAATGTCCAAACCATAAACTTCATATTTATCATCAGTGAGCAAACGCTCGGTCAAATGATTACCAATAAAGCCGTTCACCCCTAAAATTAAAACCCGTGTGCGTTTTAATTTTTGCAGCGTGCTCGATACTTTTTCACCTAAAACGGTACCCTCCGTTAAACCCATTTCCAATGCAAGCTGGCTGCCACGAACAAACAAACTTTGTTCAGCTTGACCAGAGACTATTTCCAACACCCCATCGGCACAGGTTATTTGTAATGGGTTAATAGAGATAATGGTTCCTGGCACTTGTGTTCCCGGTTGTGCAGGCAATATTTTGGATTGCCATACAATTATTTTTCGATCTCCAGCAAAGCTGAATGCTCCAGGATATGGCTGGGTAACAGCGCGCACAAGATTATAGATTTCGCGCGCAGATTTATGCCAATGAATTTCACCGTCAGCAGCAGTGCGACGACCAAAATAAGTTGCGATTGATTCATTTTGTGATTGCAACTTAATATTATTGATCTTCATTGCAGGTAAAGTATCTTTCAATAACGCTGAAGTAGCTTCACATAATTTTGTGTGTAATGTTAAAGCGGTATCAGCATCTGAAATGGACACCGTTTGCTGTGCAACTAGATCGCCGGCGTCCGGCCTGTTTACCATTTTGTGCAATGTAACACCGGTTTCTTTTTCGCCATTGATCAGCGCCCAATTTGCCGGAGCATGACCGCGGTAACGTGGTAATAAAGAGCCATGCAAATTAAACGCGCCTGAACGAGGAATATCTAAAATAGTCTGGTTTAACATGTGACGATAATAAAAAGAAAAAATAAAGTCAGGGGCTAATTTTTCAATACGATCAATCCACAATGGGTGATTTGCATCCGTAGGGGAATAGACAGGTAAATCATGTTCTGCGCATAATTGCGCTACTGAATCAAAAAAAATATTTTCATTTTTATCGTCGACATGCGTAAACACCGCTTGAATTTCATAACCGGCGGAAAGCAAATTTTTAATACCTGCACAGCCGATATCGTGATATGCAAAAACAATAGCTTTCATTCATTAGCCCCTGACATTAATTGAGTTCCGGGGCGAGCCGCGGTTTGTATAAAAATTTTCCGTAAAGACATAAAAATCGTAAAGATCGAAGAGTTTCTTAATGAAAATTTGACATTTAACTGTATGAAGCCCGTGTTAGCAGGCTAAGATCATCTTTCTAATTTTTATATATTTCGTTAAAAACCATTCTAACTATTCTTCTATTAACAGCTTGTTAACAAAGATAAGAGGAGGCGGATTCAACCGCGAAGTGCATAACTGTTTAAGCAGCTAAAGCCGCCATTTCTTTTTGCATTAAAGCAGCGGGCG
>JANYIO010000236.1 GCA_025362015.1 Gammaproteobacteria bacterium
CGGAAAAACAACTGAGCTGCTATTTGCGCCAAAGGTTTCGTGCGCGATAAAAAAGCCGCCGCGTATTGTATGTGCATCATTGATCTTGTAGCTCGAATCTGCCTGAATGCCAGCAGATTCCGCTTGGCGAAAGATGCTGGCAGCAACGCCATTGAATACTAAATCTCCCACTGGATCGGGGTAATAATGAACGTCGGTAGTGCGATGGAACAATGAGAGCTGATAGTTAAATTTGTCATTGACGCTAGCTTGATAAGAGAGCACTTCAAACTGATTGTTTTCGTTTTGCTTGGCATTGAGCGCGGTTGAGTCCGGTGCCGGTGTGCCTGCTAGTGAGTAAGTGGGAATTTGCCCGGGCACGTTGGGAATTTGAAAACTATTATTCGAAGTTCCGAACATAAAGCTCACGCGGCTGCTCTCATCGAGTATGCGCGACAAGTAACCAAAACTTTTAGTTTGATTGGTGTGGTCGTGCAGCGCGTTTCGTTCCGCCGTTGGGTTCTCTATGCCCATGTCATCACTCAGGTGCGAGCCGCTTAAAAAATAATTCCAATTTTGTGTTGCCCCGCCGATGTCCGCGCTTTCCTCCTGGTGACCGTTGCTGCCAGCAACCAGGCTTAGGTCGCCAGTGCGTGCGAACTCAACACCTTTGGTATGAATATCGACAATGCCTGCCGTGCGATAGCCGTACTGCGCGGGCAGTGCGCCAGTGAGTACATTGATTTGATCCGCAAAGCGTGTGTCGAGGCTCTGGCCAAAGCCATTCATAGCTTCGGGAATAATAACTTCGTTAATACGATATTGCAGGTTGGCATGATCGCCGCGTACGTGTAGTTGACCATAGGAGTCTTGCACTACGCCAGGCGCTTGCAAAATCACTTGATTGATTGGTGTGTCATCGCCGAGAGGTAGCGCTTGTATGTCGTTACTGTCAAAGCGATATACAGTGCTACCAGTTTCCGGCATTAACTGGCTGCGCGCCTGATCGAGCTTTTGCGCGGTTACCAGCAGCGTTTCAATACCATTAGCATCCAGCGTCTCATCAGGGGGTTGCATATTTTTAGTAAAGACAGGATCGGCAAAAACAGGCTGGCAGGCAGCTATAATCACTACCGCGAGGTAGTGTTTTGGAAAAAATTTCATGGTGAACTCCAAATATAAATAGCGCGACAGCTCATAGCTACCGCGCGCAAATAAATCGCCGGTTAAGGCTAAATAATTAGTAGCGTTGGAGTTTTACAGGGGGCGCGCGAATAAGCGCGAAGTGGTAAGCAAGGGTTGGTGTGAAGTGGGTAATCAGGGTAAAGGCAAATACGGCAAAAAGCAGTGGTGCAACAAAATTGGTACTAGTAGTAAGCGTTTTATCGAGTGTGGTGGAGTGTTGGCAGAGTGTACAGTGATCATCTACTTCGGTAAAAACGCCGTGAATATGCCCCGACTCAAGAATAGAGGTGATGAGCAAAATCGCCGCTGCGGCAATGAGCCAGAAGCGTAAACGCCGGATTGAATGATGCGTAGGATTAAACATAAGTAGTAATGTAAAGAAGATGGTTGCGAAACGCAAGCCTTGCCACTTTCCAAAAGTAATGGGTTTCAGTAAAGTAGTTGACAAGTAAATGCATGATTAGTTTGCAACTACTTTGCCGTCAGGCCATTAATTGCGGTAATTAATCGCGCAATAAATTCTCATAACATGACAACTTTTATATCGCTTCTTTTTATAATGCTTCTTTAGGAGGATTTGATGATCTGGCTTGGATTATTTTTCGTCATCATTGGCTATATTATCTATCGCGCAGATAAAAACTTCAAAACAAAATTTGAGGATAAATTTAATCCCCAGGATTGGCAGCTTCCTATTAATGATGCAACTCCCGACGCAAGTGGGGCGCCGAGTGCAGCTCAGTCGAATGCAGTTCAGAAGGCATCTATCATTGCCTACGAAAAAAAAGATTCGTTATTGTCGCCAGCTGAAAGACTGTTGTTTGATGCATTGCAATCTGCGTTGGCAATGGAATATCAGTTGTTGACGAAAATAGCGGTAGCTGATTGTATAAAAATAAAAACATCCAGTGAAAACGTTTCACCGAATCCCTTAATTGAAAAACAATTTGATTTTGTGGTGTGCGATAAAAGCACTTTCGGCTTGCTTTGTGTGATTGAGTTTAATGAGAAAAATTCGCCAGTGTTTAGCGATGCTGTATTGAGTGCTATTTGTCGTAGCGCGCAATTACCCTTGTTAAGTATTAGCCGGGAATTGAAATATAATGTGCCCCAACTGCGCACGCAATTATTAACCGCTATAGGCCTCATTGAAACAGAAATTGAACAAGCTCAGAAAATTGTTGCTGTTGTTGCGAATAAAAATATCGACCAAACTGTTGTGAACACAGCTGTGAACACAATGGTTGCTGCGGACAGAATGGTTGCTAATGCATGCCCAAAATGTTCAGCAGTTATGGTGCAGCGCAAAGCAAAAAATCTGGCGCAAGAAGAAAAGCTGTTTTGGGTTTGTACGCGTTATCCAGAGTGCCGTGGGCGAGTGGCGGTAGCAGGCTAGCTCCCACCACCACTTCGTAATTATTATCAGTGATCAAACTGAATAAATTTTGAATTATCCCCCGCCAAATATTGTGTGCCATTACTGGTGTTTGCGTAGCTCATAATCAGGCCAGCATTACCATAACCTTGAAAGTAACTTAATTTAAAGCGGTGCTCGCCTTGGCTTAAATTAACGTGGCAGGTATCTGTTGTGAGCGGGCGGTCGTGAGTCCACTCGCACAATTGTTTATTATCGACGCTGAAGATAAAGCCATCATCGCTGGCGAGAAAAAACTGATAATCGCCAGCAATTTTAACGGTAAAAGGCGCATCAAAATCTGCAAAGAAATCCCCCGCGTAACCCAGATCGCCTAATTTTGCATGACGAAAACGACTTTTGTCGGCGAGGTTGATGCGATCAATCATAATTGTTTTGCTGATCTCTATATCGCGCGCTTGATGTATATCGGTAATGCCGACACGGTTTTTACTGACGACCATACTAAATACTGGATCTACGGAAGGCGGAATAATTCTATTCAGAATTGAACCAATCACCACAACGAGTAGTATTGAGAAGGCAATATTTTTATCAAAGAAAAACGTTTTCATTATGACACCACCTGTAATTTCCAGAAGCTAAACCAGTTGCGCAATTCAGCTTGATCTTCTGTGATTCCGAAGCCATAGGTGAATGGTGAAAAGAATGCAAAAATTGCAATTAGCAGCGCGACAAAAATCCCCAGATTAATCCACATATGTTTGTTGTTCGCGATAATATCTTCGCGATAAATATAACTAAAGATCAATGCCGCATTGATGGAGCCAAAGATCAAGGGCACAAAGTAATGGTACAGATACATTACCCGTTCAATTTGTAAAATTGCCAGCATGTAGCAGACATACAATGTGGTGAATGCACAAATCCAATAAAATAACGGCGTATCTTTTTCTTTGTGGCCGTAAATAAATTTACTCATGATAAGGCCAAGACTAAAAATGATTCCTGCCGCCACACTAAACCAGACGATGGGGTTGGCAACAATACTCATGTAATGAGTTTTTGCTTTGCCGTCGACAGTCTCTTTATCCCAGCGGTAGCTAATAGTCTTTTTGCCTAGTACCCAATCCATAGCAAAACTGCCATTTTCGTCAGACTTACATTCATCGAGTTTGGGTACGCCATCAGCGTATTCACTCATGTATTTTAAGTTGTCTCTCATGCCAACAATGAAAGTGCCAGGGCTCCATGTTGAATGTTCTTTAATATCATTTAAATATTCAGGTGATGCTTTGTAGGTATGGCCGGCTAACACTTTGGTGCCCATACCTATGTGAATATAAAAAATCCCAAAAAATATTAATGCTGCTGGAAGAACACCTGCAGGCACTGCAACTGCGAGACGCTGAAGTAACGCGATCGGGTTAAATTTTTGCAGGTTATCCCATTGGTCAACACCAAACAGCATAGGAAACAACAGCAGCAAAATAAAACCGTTCACTTTTACGCTGATCACAAAGCCAATAAATAAACCGATAATGGCGTAATGCTTCAACAGAATTTTTTTACTGCTAGTAATCGCAAGGGTAAAATAATATAGCGCGGCTAACACAAAAAATAATTGGATACCTTCCAGCATTGCGGCGCGTGCATGCACCACTAAAGCGTTGTCGAAAATAATAAAACTGCTAAAGGCGAAGGCGAGTAATTTGTGTTTGGTAATACGATGAATAATGCCGTAAAAAAATAACACCGAAAACGCCATAAGTACCACTGATGGAAAGCGAAACCCGGTGTATTGCATTGCTGGCGGCGCATCTTCGCCTTTTAAATAATCAGTTTCGTCGAGTTTGTGTTTGTCGACTTTGGCATTGTCTCCGATAACAACCTCGGCAAGCCCCATCAGCATTTTACCCAACGGCGGGTGTGGTTCCATGTACATAATGTTGTCGATGTGTTTTTGCGCCGAGACTATGTGGTAATTTTCGTCCCAAAACATCGATTTGGGGCTGCCGTAGTAGCTGAAGTAAATCGCAAAAGAACAAATCAGTAATATTAACGGGTAAACGTAATCTGAGTATGGCTGTAGTTTTTTTAGCATGGTTAGTTACTTATTAGAATGTGGTTGGAATTTAGCGCATAGGTGTGCGGGCTGCGGGCGAATCTTGCCCTGTTCTGCGGCGAGGTGCAATTAGCTAAGGGGGTTAAAGGCTACTTTTTTTGGTAAAGTTGTAATTGATCCCAAGGGTTTAATTTATGAATATCCATCTCTGGGGTTAATGAGTACACTCAAACGCAATATTGGGTGCTGAATACGGGGTCTCTATACCGCGCCTATTTATTTTAATAGAAATAAAGCGGATATTGCCAAGCTCACCTATTGTTGTTCCGGATGTGTTGTTCTGGACGATTTTTAACGTGAAGCCGGTGCGTGTTCAAAAAGTCATCAAACTGAGGTCATAAAAGTAACTCAAAAGGCGGGCATATTTTATGAAAACGGCTGTTATCACCGGTGCAAATCGAGGTATTGGTTTGGCTTTGTGCAAAGAATATCTAGCGCAAGGTTGGCAGGTTTTTGGTGTTTGTCGCACTGCTTCGGAGGAGTTGAGTGCCACTCGTGTGAAAGTAATAGCGGGTGTTGATGTAGCCGATGCCGATGCGGTAAAACAATTACCTACCTTGTTGGCAGGATGCAAGATTGATTTACTGATTAACAATGCCGGTATCTTCAAGCACGAGAGTTTGGAAAGTATTAATTATGCGGATGTCGCCCAACAATTTTTGGTAAATGCTGTTGCGCCAGTGCGAATTAGTGAGGCATTGCTTGGTCTCTTTTCTGCGAGTGCCAAAATTGCTTTTATCACCAGTCGCATGGGTTCTATTGCTGATAATACTTCCGGTGGTTATTACGGTTATCGCATGTCCAAGGCCGCATTAAATGCTGCCGCTATGTCATTAAGCCACGATTTAAAATCGCGTGGTATTGCTGTGGCTATTTTGCATCCAGGCTATGTGCAAACTGCGATGGTAAATTTTGGTGGAGATATTACTGCGGAAGAATCTGCGCGACGTTTGAGCCTGCGAATTAGCGAATTAAACATGGCTACGACGGGTGGTTTTTGGCATTCAAATGGTGAGCGGTTGCCTTGGTAACCGACTGGAAGGCAGAATTATATTGAGTGAAAAAGATGTATTTAAAATTGAGTGAAGATATAGTTTGTGCCTGAAAATAAATTTATAAGTAAGGGGTATTAATGGCAATGCTAGACAATATTGTTAAGCTTATTACTGTTTACCCAAACTGGGCGACATTTTTAATGTTTGTTTGCTTCAGCATTTTGGCTGCATTGCTGGTCCTTGTGGTTCGCGCACGTGCAGCTAAAAAATTGGCCTGTGAAGTGCAAAATGATATTGCACAACAGTCGCACGTTTTTATGAAGCTGAAACCAATACAGCTTTTCCCGGATGACCCTGCCGCAGAAATTAACGTTGTTGTTTCTGTGAATGGAATTGAGTTTGTATACCCGTCAGCAACGGAAATGCAATGGATGCCAGCAAGCTCGAGTATGGACGAGAAAATAATCGCGTTTCCTTGTGCAGAAATGTACTATATTCGATTTGAGATAAATTTCAGCTCAGAAAAAAAGCTCGAGGGAGGCCCTCTCTTGGTGCGCGGTGCAGCTTTAAAAAAAGACGTGAAGAAGGATGCGAGCCAATCGGTTACGTTCCCAGTACTACCGCTTGTAGATGAATACAAGCTCTATCTACTTCAGGATGGATCGCGTGATACATCTGTGAAGGCTGTAATCTCCTATGAGATTTATGTTGAATAAAACTCATTGTTAGAAAGCTTTACCCTCAACCTATATTTATTTTTTTTATCCACTAAGGAGTTGTAAAAATGAAAAAAATTGTTGCTCTATTAACCTTTTGTGCGCTTGGTTTTGTTGTTGCTCCTGCTTTTGCAGAGAAAGATTGTGAGGAGTTGAAAACGGAGATTGCTGCAAAACTGGACGCCAAAGGTGTCACAAATTACACACTGGAAATCGTAGCGAACGATGCCGTGACTGATCAAAAAGTGGTGGGAAGTTGTGCTGGAGGCACGAAGAAAATTATTTACAAGAAAAACTAAAATTATTGTAAATCAAACAAATACGGCGGAACAGCCTGGTGCTTTCCGCCGTATTTGTTTATGAGAGTTTACTTTGCTTCATGGCTGATGGGTTTGCTTTTTAGCGATTCCAATAACTGTAATCTTTGCACAATAGCAACTTCAATTCCTACTGCATCTAACCCTTGAGCCGCAAGTTGCTGAGTGTGATTGGCGTGATCAACAAAGCTGTCATTTAAGCCTAAATGCAATATCGGCATAACATAACCTTGGTTGCTTAGGTATTCGCTCACTGCCGAACCGGCCCCGCCGGCAATCGCATTTTCTTCAATGGTTACTATCAAATTGTGGCTGTTGGCCATACGCACAATCAGTTCAATATCCAGTGGTTTTACAAAGCGCATATCGCATAGGCTGGCATTGAGTTTGTCTGCAACTTGTTGTGCTGAAGCAAGCAAGGTGCCGAAGCAAAGAATTGCCACTTGTTTTCCTTCTCGCTTTAATAATCCTTTGCCAATGGGCAATGCGGTCATGGCTTTTTCAATGACGACACCCGTACCGGTACCGCGTGGATAACGCACTGCGGCTGGCCCTATGTGTTGATAGGCGGTGTAAAGCAATTGGCGACATTCGTTTTCATCGCTAGGCGTGGCAATGACCATGTTGGGAATGCAGCGTAAAAAGCTGAGGTCGAAGCTGCCGGCGTGGGTTGGGCCATCCTCTCCGACTAATCCTGCGCGATCGATGGCGAAGGTAACGTCCAAATTTTGCAGGGCAACGTCGTGGATTAGCTGATCGTAGGCGCGCTGTAAAAATGTAGAATAGATAGCAACTACCGGTTTTTGGCCTTCACATGCCATACCTGCGGCGAGCGTGACCGCATGTTGTTCCGCAATGGCGACATCGTAAAAACGAGTGGGAAATTGTTCGGCAAAATCGGCCATGCCTGAGCCTTCACACATGGCGGGGGTTATACCTGCCAAACGGTTATCCTGCGCAGCCATATCGCACAGCCAATCGCCGAATACTTGTTGAAACTTTTTACGTGGGCGATTTGGTAGATTATCAGGTAGCTCCGCAATTTTTTTCGGTTCGAGTTTATTGAGTGCGTGATAGCCTACAGGATCTAATTCTGCGGGCTCAAAACCTTTACCTTTTTGCGTAATAATGTGTAGTAGCTTCGGGCCTTTAATATCGCGCAAATTACTGAGGCAGCGAATTAAATCGCCCAGATCGTGGCCATTAATAGGGCCGACGTAGTTAAAGCCCATTTCTTCAAACAGGGTGCCGGGCGACATAAAGCCTTTGAAGTGTTCCTCAGTACGCCGTGCAAACTCCCATGCTGGTGGAATTTTTCCAAGTACTTGTTTGCTGCCTTCGCGCAAGGAATTGTAAAACTTACTGGCCCAAATTCTGGAAAGATAGGTGGAAAAACCGCCAACATTGGGCGATATCGACATATTGTTGTCGTTGAGCACTACCAGCATATCGGTTTCAGTGTGCGCGGCGTGGTTGAGTGCTTCAAATGCCATGCCGGCAGTCATGGCGCCATCGCCAATAATCGCCGCACATTTGCGTTCGCTGCCAGCCATATGCGCGCCAATCGCCATGCCTAATGCAGCGCTAATGGATGTGCTCGAATGGCCAACGCCAAAGCTGTCGTAGTCACTTTCGTCACGCTTGGGAAAGCCAGACAAGCCACCGCCCTGACGAATGGAATTCATACGCTCGCGACGTGAAGTGAGAATTTTATGCGGATAAGTTTGGTGACCAACATCCCAGACCAAACGGTCTTCAGGTGTGTTGTAGACATAATGCAATGCAATGGTCAGTTCCACCACGCCCATCCCGGCGCCAAAATGCCCGCCGGTTTGCCCAACACTAAACAGCAAGAACGCACGCAACTCTTCTGCTAGTTGTGG
>JANYIO010000240.1 GCA_025362015.1 Gammaproteobacteria bacterium
CACCAATTATTGACAATGATATGTTGGGATATTGATTTTTCTGAATGGTCTTCAATTATTGCTATTGGCCCTTTATAAGGCCAATTTTTTAGTATCAATGCATTAAATGCCTGAAGCAATCTTACATTGTGCATTAAATAATTTTCTGCCCCTATACAAAACCCTTTACATTTTTTTAGCTGCTACCCAGTGCATGGTCCAGGAGATGTTTTTTCTAAATTGGCGGCATAATGACACAAGCAATATTTATCGATAATCTGTTTAATCGCATTTTTGGCTTTTTTAACGGATGTAAATAATCTATAGAGCCGCCTCTTTGAATGAATAATGTTTTCAACGGATATCACTTCAGGAACAAGCCAACCTGGTTCATTTTCTTTTAATACAATACTGTGCAAGGTTGGAACTACTTGTCGTTTCCTGTTAAAAGTGGGGCGCAACTCAGTGATTTTTTTTACAGATAAAATTAAAGCACTTAACTCTCCATTGGTGATTTCCCAAGTGATATCACGTGCTTGCTCACAAATGTTGTTATTGCGCGCTGATTTATTTCTGTTCGAAAATTGGAATAATATACGATTGCGGATATTGCTGCCTTTTCCAATATATAAAAGTTCATTGGATTCACTCCACAAATAATAAACACCCGCCTGGCTGGGCAAGGTGTTTATCAATCCAGGATCAAAGGTGGATGGTAATCCTTCTTTTTGTGATTGTTTTAAAAATGCAGCACGAAACTTTTCAACACCGTGCTCTTTTTCTGCAATTTCTAGAAATTGGTAAGTTGCTTTTGCATCATCAAGTGCGCGATGACGATAACGTACCGAAATTTGATGCCGTTGAATAATTGCTTCAAGGCTGTGTGTCCTTGCTGATCAGGGTAGAGTGCTCGGGAGAGCCGGACACTGCACATACGTGAGGCTTTAAAAGAAATTCCTAATCGTGAAAACTCTCGTAAAACAAACCCATAGTCAAACTGAACATTGTGGGCGATAAATAATTTTCCCTTTATCTTTTCCATAATATGGAGTGCCGACATGTCGAATGGGAACTTTCTGATATTTATCGCTGCATTTTTTTGAGCGCTATTATGAAAACTTTTTACGCATGAGGTTGGGCGGAATGGAGATATAGCTGCCAATTATTAAGTGACGAATAAATAAGTTAATAAGTGAATCCGCCAGTCACTTTAAATCAGTGTATTGAAAGCTAGTGTTTTTACGACAAGGCCGATTAAAGCGCAGACTGTAATGACATGAATCACATTGCGTTTAAAACGAAACAAGGCGATGGCGGCTGCGATGGCAATTACTACTGATAGCCAGTCAAGGTTGCCATTAAAACCTGTTGGCCAAAGCACGTGATAACCAAAAAATAAAGCAAGATTTAAAATAACACCCACAACCGCGGCTGTAATTGCCGTGAGTGGCGCGGTAAACTTTAGTTCACCGTGAGTTGATTCAACTAAGGGGCCGCCCGCTAAAATAAATAAGAACGAGGGCAAAAAAGTGAACCAGGTGACGAGCGTTGCAGCAACGGCACCGCCGACAAATAGCATGTCTGGCCCAAACACAGCTTTTACATAACCACCCACAAACGCAACAAACGCTACCACCATAATCAGCGGCCCTGGTGTGGTTTCACCGAGCGCCAAGCCATCAATCATTTGCGTGGGTGTGAGCCATTGGTAGTGGCCAACGGCGCCCTGGTAGACGTAAGGCAATACCGCATAAGCCCCACCAAAAGTTAACAAAGCTGCTTTGGTGAAGAACCATGCCATTTGCGTAAGAGTGCCATCCCAACCTTGGGTGGCCACCAGTAATCCCATCGGCAACAGCCACAGTATCGCGCCTATGACACTGATGCTGGCCAAGTGCGACCAGCGAAATTTAGCATGTGCTGGCGTGGGTGTATGGTCATCAATCAATGCTGCGCCATAGGATTTATTCGCTTTGCCGTGACCACCAACGGTGAAATATTGTGGCGCAAAACGGCCACCAAAATATCCGATGGATCCAGCGGCTAGCACGATCAATGGGAAAGGAACATTCAGTGCAAAAATAGCCACAAAAGCGGCAGCAGCTATGGCCCACAATGTGTTATTTTTCAGCGCACGTGAACCAATTCTATGTGCAGCTTGCACAACTATCGCGGTGACCGCTGGTTTGATGCCATAGAACATTCCCGCGACCCAAGTGATTTCACCGTAGGCGATATAAACCCACGACAAGGCAATCAAAATAAACAGCGATGGTAAGACGAACAATATTCCAGCGACTATACCGCCCCAAGTACGGTGCATTAACCAGCCAATGTAAGTTGCCAATTGTTGTGCTTCCGGGCCGGGTAATACCATGCAGTAGTTGAGTGCATGCAGAAATCGCTTTTCGCTAATCCAGCGACGGCGTTCCACCAGCTCCTGGTGCATGATGGCAATTTGACCTGCCGGGCCACCAAAACTGATAAAGCCTAATTTAAGCCAGAAACGAAATGCCTCGCCAAAACTTACATTGGCGGGTGCTTGATCAGTGGCTGCAGTCGTAGTGGTTGAGGGCGTCATTGTTGGTTAACCTTTTTCCGTAAATACAGTGAGTATAAGTACAATCAGCACCAAAGCACTCGGTTGCACATCGGTAATTTTTATTGCCATATTCAGTGGTTAAGTAACTATAGGCTCAAAGTTTTCAGGTTTACTCATGGCGGCATAAGTCATCGCGATGTAGAGGTTAAGTATGTGCGGTGACTGTTGCATAAATAATTCGAGATAACGGTTTGCATTTGGCATTTTGTCTTTTAATGTTTCAAGGGCATAGGTTTTAGCGGCGCGATCCAATACTTCACTAAAAACAATCGGTTTTTTAAAGCGTGCGAGAGAATTATTCGCGCAGAATTGTGTGAAGGCATAGAGTGCTTCAATGACAGTGCTTTTATAGTAAGCAGGATGTAACTGATGGGTAAGGTGATCAATAAGATGTGCAAAACTTTCTTCGTTCGCTGTCATAGAGCGACGTGTTATTTCACAATCCAAAACAAACATGTCTGAATTGTCTTGTCCGAAAATTAATTGTTTAGCTTGCCCGAGGCTGTTCCAAATCTCTTTGAGGAAATGGTTGTCAAAGTGCGTAATTAAACCGCGGGCCAAACGCCATTCCATCCAATCAGTATCTGAAACATCAGTAATAATCATATCGTCCATCATTGAATATTCATCAACAAAGACTTTTTTCGGCACTATATGATTGATACCTTGGGAAAATACTTTGGTGCGAGAAATTAAAACATTTTTCAATTTTTTATAGATTCTAGACGGTGATTGCAAACCAATCCATTCCAGCATGCTTACTTCATCAGCATCGCCTTTATCCATAGCAAATAGCATAAGAAAGTTACGCAATTGAATTGAGCGTAATCCGTCAAATAACTTTGGATCCATTCGAATCAGTGAGCCTATAGCGGAAAGCAATTCCAAAACCAATGTACGTTCAAGTTGATCTTTAAAGTTTTGATCTATACCCTGGAAAAATTCAGTGTTAGAAAAAGATGGATCTACTTTAATGACTGTGTCGTTATTATCGCCAACACTGATGGATAAATTTCGTGCTGCGATGATTGTTAAACTATCGCCCAAATCTACCGGCGAGTAATTTAATCTCGCGAAGCAATAGCGTGCGAGCAGCCAATTATTTTTACTTTGCGATCTCTGGTAAATTTCTTTAATGAATTCTTTAAGTGTAACCTCAGTATTGAGCCCGTCAATCGCATAATCCATTGGATGAAGTTCAAGGTAACTAACTGCTTTGCGAAAAGTAAAAATATCATTTTCATCGTCAAAGTTATCAAGAATAAGCTTGGCGGTTGGCTCTAGCCAAGTACTATCAAGGGTTTTATCTGCTGTTGCACTAGTATCCGTTAAAGAGGTAACAGAGTTGACGTGAAAGTAGGGGATAGTCAGGTGATTTACCCGCGATGCACGATAGGCAAAGTTAGCAGATGCATAACCTACATATTCATGCTCGGTGCGCAATTGATAATCGCGAAAAACAGCAAAAAAATCATTTGCGTTGGGTATTTTACAAAGTTTTTTATCGACTAAAAATGAAAATACTGCCACTTCAGAGCTAAGCCAATGTTTATGAATATACTGAATTTCTTCAGTCACATATTCGATTAACATATGTGCATCAAACATACGGTAATCTTCGACATCACTTTGTAGCCAACTTAAACATATATAAACTTTATTATTGATGTCATGCGCTTGTGAGGTAGTTAAACTTTGTAGCCGGCGACGCGGTCGTCCGGTTAAGCCGAGAGCTTTATTTTCCCCAATACGTGCATAAGCTTCCATTAGACTTGGTGCAGATATCACGGCCATAGGCTTAATATCTTGTAATGTTTCGGCGATAATTCCATGTTTCGTTAAAATATTTTTAACTTCTTCTGTTTCAGCGAGCACCACCAATGCAATTTGTGATTTAACAAATTTAGTGGAACGGCGGCGCATTTTTAATGGATCCAAATCTTCTGAGCGCAGTAATCCTTCATCCATCATTAAGCCGGTTAAATATAAACTTTGCGCCCAAACCAACGGGACATTTTCATTGGGTACGCGCGTTTGCGAACGTGGATTTTTCTTTTCCGCTTCTATATTTTCTTTTGGCAAATAATAAAGTTCAGGTAATAAATTAACACCATCAATATGAATCATTAAAGCTTCTAATTTTTTACGGTAGTGTTTGGCAGTTGCTTCGCTGCCATCGAACAATGCGCTGATATAAAGATAAGTAAAAAATAATGGCCATTCTGATTCAATATTTTCAAAATTAACCATTTCAGTTTGTTCGTAATAAATTCGCGAACTTTCTTCTAATACTGTTTGGTGGCCATCCCATAAAAAACGCTTGCAGCCATAATTGCCGCCGAGCTTGGTTAAAATGGAATCACGAGTTTGGGTGGCGAGAGTTTCTTTGCCTACTGCAAAAGCAGGAAATCCAATAATACTTAAGAGCGCGCTATCAACTTCTTTCGATATGGATTCGCGTGGGAGAAGTGAGGTGAGGGTGGTACGTGCCATGGATATGGCATCAGCAATAACATGGATAACTGCGCGCTTTGATGCGTGCTCGCCAAATAAATTAAAACCATCGAGTGCTTGCATAGCAGCCTTCGCCATACCGACAGAACTGGCATTAATTTCAGTGCGACCATTATTGACTTTATTGCCGCGCTCCCAAATACCATAATCAGGTAAGCGATAAGCACTTGAGATGTAATAAACCAGGTTTTGAATAAAATCGACTTCGTCGTTAGTACAGATAATCCGCAAACCTGAAGCACTCATCTGTGCCAGCATGAGCAAGTAAAGTGAGGTGGCATCAATTTGCAGGTGCCCCCATGCATGATCGGCAACTACCGGTAAACCGGTCGCCGTGTCGTATTTAGCGTGGAGCGCATCAATATCATTAAGCGTATGTTTAAACGCTTCTACTTTGTGAGCTTGGCGCATCATAGATTGCAACAAGCCACGCATCAGTTTAATCGTAGCTTGTTCAAGATGATCGCTTTTGCCAGCGTCGCCTTGACGACGAAAAGCGAGACCCAAACCCCACACGCAAATAATGGAATAAACGTTATCGCGTACCCAGGCATCCGTGTAATCACCGTGAATATTCACGCTAGTGCTTGCGGGTAAAAGCCCAGTGACCGGATGCTGGCGGTTGAGAATGACTGTTTGGACTTCAGCGTACAGACGCTCTAACAGCTGTGTTTGTTTCATATCGAACCTGTAGGTTTATTCAATCAATTTATACAAGTTGTTACACCAAAGGAGTGGTGTCTAAATCCATAGAATTATTGCCGTGAAATTCTTATCATCAACACTTCATCAATACAGCAATTCTAATGCCATCCCAACTTTCGGCGCCAGCAATATGTGTTCTCGTAATATTTAGTCTAAAATTTAAACGAAAGCTGATTTAAAAATGCAGCTCTTTAAACAAAAACCGCTACCTCCAATAACAATTGCACCAAGATGGCTCCGGCTAATGTTGCGCTCTTTTTACCGTAACACTTAAATAAACTGTATGGATATCAACGAGTGCAATCGGCATCACCTAAGTTTGAGTAATGGGAATTATTTTCCTGCAACTCGTTAAGAGCAAGCTTATATTTTTTAATGACTCTTCGCGCTTGCATTCGTAATTCCATTTGGTCTGTAACAATACTTGCCATTTGTTTAAGCATTTCCCGTTGATCAGAATTTATATAACGTTGCTTTTTATCAATTATACAAAATGTCCCTAAATTATAACCTTCCTTTGTGTGCAGCGGTGCTGCTGCATAAAATTCTAACCCTAATGACCCGGCCACGAGGGGATTCGCTAAACAACGAGGGTCGTTTTTTGCGTCCTCTACTAAATAAATATCATCGGATAAAATTGCTGATGCGCACAATCCGGGAGATTTTTCAATTTGCTCGATATCTATTCCGAAATGCGACTTAAACCATATTCTGTCGGAATCAACTAAGCTTATGATTGCAATGGGGACATTAAATATTTTTGCTGCCAACGCAGTCATTTTGTTAAAACTTCCGTCCGGAGGACTGTCAAGAATTTCTAGATTATGAAGAGCTAATAACCTTTCTTTTTCTTTAGATTGTCTGTCCATCATGTTTCGGCCCTTTGATCAAATGCTGCATTAATATTAAAACAACTATAATAGAAAGGCAGGAGTATGGAGTAAAACGCGCTAATTAGGCCAGTAAGCGCTTTGGCTATCCTCGGTGAAAAAGTGCACACCAAATACAGAATAAAATAATGATAGAGTTGAATCCTGAAAACCAATTATCCAAGTATACATAGATATTCATTCGAGTTTGCTGAAAGCTTAAAGTTGAATTGATTTCCGTTGCGCTGCTGGATGATCGCAAAAAAACCTAAGAGGTTATATTTGAATACGTCGATTTGGATTACAATCCATCTCATCCCGTCCCCATCGCGCGAGTTCAACAGCAAATCCTGAAACCTCGTATTAATATTTAAAGGCCAATACAGTTTACCTGAGGCCGCCCGTTGGAAAGAGCCTACCAAATGAGTAAAACCATGTCACCTGGTAACCAAATCGGAATGTACGATCAACATTCCATGGCCTTGGCCGAAGCAGTTCCACAGATTGTCTGGACCGCAAACCCTGATGGCTTGCTTGATTACTATAATCAACACTGGGTCGACTATACAGGTATGTCCATTGAGGAGACGTTGGGATGGGGTTGGGGGCCGGTACTCCACCCCGACGATCTTCAGCGATGTATAGATATCTGGACCGACGCGTACACCACGGGCCACTCCTACGAAATTGAATACAGATTCAAGCGAGCATCCGATGGCAGCTACCGATGGCACCTTGGGCGAGCGTTACCGGTACGCGATTTGGATGGGAAAATCATTAAATGGATCGGTACCTGTACTGACATCGAAGAGCAGAAGCAGGCAGTCGCCCAAGTGGAAGAGAAGGTGCGTGAACGCACAGCCGAGCTAGCCGCCGTCAATGAAAGCTTACTTATTGAAATCGAACAACGAAAATTGTTAGCCCAAACACAATACCGGGATTCGATCCGCCTTAATGAAATCATTACGACGCAATGCCAGTTGACAGAGGCGAAGCTTGATCTCAAAGCTTTTCTCGAGCTAGTTGTTTATCGAGTGGACGCTTTAACAGGCGCAAGCGGCTCGGTTGTTGAAATAGTCGACGGTGACGAAATGGTGTATCGGGCTGGTTCTGGTGTGGCACACGCGCATGTGGGTTTGCGACTGAAGCGAGATAACAGTCTCTCCGGATTGTGCGTGAGTACGCGGGAAGTCTTGCAATGTGTTGATAGCGAAACCGATGAACGTGTAGATCGCGCCGCTTGCCAGCGTATCGGCGTGCGTTCAATGCTCGTCACCCCACTTTTCCACGAAGGCAGCACGGTCGGAGTACTCAAGGCCATGTCATCTCGGCCTTACGCTTTTGGTGGTACCGATATGCAAACCCTCCAGCTGATGGCAGGCTTAGTTGGCTCAGCGCTTGCGCATCAGACCGCGTTCAACGCCAAGGAAAATTTGCTTACTGAACTGAACGCTGCCGTGTCTGAGATAAAGGCCAACGAGCTCCGCACAAAGACGATTATTGAAAGTGCTCATGATGCTTTCGTGGCGAGCAGTGCGGAAGGACGAATTACCGACTGGAATCGACAAGCCGAAGATATGTTTGGCTGGACGCGCGAGGAAGCCCTGGGTCAAAAATTGGAACAGCTGATAATGCCGCAGCGATACCGCGATGCCCATCTGGCCGGAATGGCTCACTTTCGTTTGTGCGGGGAAGGCACCATCCTCAACAAACGAATTGAATTGCACGGTCTTCGTAAAAACGGGCAAGAATTTCCTGTTGAATTTACGATCAGTGTTATCAGGAGCGCTTCCGAGGTCGAATTGTGTGCATTTCTGCATGACATCACGGATCGCAAGCTAGCGGAAGAACGCTTGCTAAATATGGCACAAATTGATGAGCTAACCGAGTTGCCAAACCGACGATTGTTCAATGACCGGTTGGCAGCAGCCATGGCCAGGGCGCAGCGTACTAATAAATTAATGTCACTAGTCTATCTCGATATTGACCATTTTAAAAAGATCAACGATAGCCTCGGCCATGGAGTTGGTGATGCTCTTCTACGAGAATTCGCTTTCCGTTTGAAGGCGAGTGTGCGGCTGGTTGACACGGTTGCGCGCGTAGGTGGCGACGAATTTGTGGTGATCCTCGAACAGTTACGAGAACCTGCGGATTCAAAAAGTATTATCGATAAAATCATCGAAAACATACGCCAGGAGATTGAGATTGATGGGCACAGGTTGCACATTACCACGAGTCTTGGTGGAGCGTTTTATTCCGACAAAAATTTGTCCCCGGACGAACTGATGGCTTTGGCTGATGAAGCCCTTTACAAGGCCAAACAGTCGGGTCGCGATCGGGATTGCTGGGCGCTACAATAATGTTTAATAGTCCAAGATATCAGATCATTGTACACGATTTAACATAATATACCTTATGCGAAGTTGGGAATGCTTTAAGCCTTGCCAAAAAAATCATGGACGACCAACCAAAGTGCGCAACTTTTCCAAGTATTGCGCGCAACTTCCAAGCAAAGTGCGCAACTCGACGTCCATTCCACGCATTTCAAAAACAGTAAACATTCGCCGTACCTGAATCATAGACCAACCTTGCCCGGCAATCACCTTCTGAAATCACTGCATAGCCCATGCCGATTAA
>JANYIO010000252.1 GCA_025362015.1 Gammaproteobacteria bacterium
GGCGCTGTGATTAATCCAACAAAAACGTATCGTGTTACTGTCAATAATTTTATGGCGACGGGTGGTGACGGATTGACAACATTCTTAAATGGAAAAAATTTATTGGGTGGCGCACAAGACATAGATGCTTTGTCAGCCTATCTCGCTAGTTACAATATATTAAATGGTAACAATGCGTATGATCCAACTAGTTTAAGTTTAGGTAAACCGCGTTTAACACGCTTAAATGCACCCGCCAACAGTACAAGCTGTGTAACAGGCGCAAACACTAATCAATAAATAATCTGTGCCTAGTATGCCCGCTAGTTTTCTAGCGGGCATTTCTTTTTGAGAAAATGATAAATGAGATTTTTAACTCTAATTTGTATTTTTTTTATTTTTATTGAACATATTAACGCTGAAGAAATTTCAGACAAAAACAAGAAAGAGCTACACGACGTACAACAACAAATGCGCGACGATTTAATCAGCGGAAAAACAGATGATGCGCGCGCTATTTTAGACAATGCAGCCGGTCATTTTCATGCAGTTGAAATAGAGTTAGGTCAAATTCAAACTCTTATGCAGGTAGGCGAATATAGACACGCCTTAAGTGCTGCTGCACACACACAATCTGAACACACCGACTCTCAAGATGCCGTAATATTCTATGCTTGGTTACTCGCTATAGCTGGCCATTTCCCGCAAGCAACTCAGTTATTAGAAAATCACTTGCAGGATCATCCACAACAATCAAGTGTACAAACCACACTGACTCAACTTAAATCTCATCAATTAAATTCTGAAACAATCAACACCTCCAATGCCATACAACTCTCCCCATTCATTTCAAATTCAAAAAAGAATAATAATCTATTTTTAACGAGCGGATTACTTGTAGATAAAGGTAGAAAAATACTAGTCCTAAAAAATTCACTTGGTGATTACAAACATTTTGATGTGAGACTTAATAACGGGCAAATTAACGATGCGATCAAAGACGAGACATTTATTGATGATCAATTTGCACTCTTAAATTTATCAACACCCACACCATTTTCTACTTCAGTAAAACTAAATCATCAACCAACATCCATGGGGAAACCCATTTACTGGATTGGATTTATGAAAAATTCTCTCCACAAAACGGAATGGCCATTCTTAAAAACAGATGTACTGGGCACACCATCGACCAATGAAAATAACTTTTCAATACATTTTACAGGCATAGAGACTGGTGGCTTAGTATTTAATGCCAATGGAGAACTCATCGGTTTAAGCCAATCATTTATAGATAAGGATTCAAAAGTTATTGCAATAAATCAACAACTTTCGTATTTATTTATCACAGACGAAAAAACACTTACCTCAAATACAATGATCAAAGCCATGGATGAAGTTTATGAAGAATCTTTAGATAATTTAGCAAGGGTATTTGCCAATACTGAAAAAGCGAAATGAAATAGTGCTTCTAAAACAGAGCCGCCTATCAACGCAATCTGTCACAAGTGATGAATGGAAAATCATTAAAAGCTTATTAACGTGACTGGAATATTAAAAACAGGATATTTGAAAATTAAAAACCGTTTCTTAAATATCATTAATATTTTCAGAAACGGTTTGTAATACACCTAAAAATCTTAGGCACGTCTTCGTCTACTAATAATTAACCCTAACAACCCCAAACCCAATAATGCTATAGCACTAGGCTCAGGAAGTGCGGTTGATTCGCGAACCAACCAAGAACCACCATTCACTCCACTGTAGTCGGCGATATTCGCAACAAAAGGAACATCTCTTCCTACTTCAATAAAGTTACTAAAATAATCTTTTGAGTTATCTACACTGTAAAGAATCGAAGCGTAGGCTTCCAAGCTAGGCGCACCACCATCAAGATTAGCGGTCATACCGAAAATTGCACCATGACCAAAACCACCCGACGAGAAACCTGTGTAAGCGCCTACGGCATCAGTAATTCCTTGATTCGCAGTTTTACTAAATAATTGCAAATCTTTTCCAGAGACATCTTTAAAAAAATTGGTAATTTCTGGATCAAATGCAAAACGCCAACCTTCAAAAGCGCCACCCGAACCCATGCCCTTAAGCACATCGTTATAAGCAAGACCTGAAGTAGCGGTAATATCTAACCAATCATATCCAGTCGTCGTATCCGACGTATAGATTCCTTGATCGATGATGGAGGCATTAGCTGTATGCACGAATAATCCAAAGATTACTGGCACCAACCATTTTGATGATTTCATTTCCATGATTAATTCCTTCTATTGGTAAACGAGTTAAGCGAAAGAGAGCTTGCATGTATCACAAGCGTGCACAGATTTTAACATAGGTTATTTTTCAATGATGAACTTGAAGCGCCAATTATTTTGTTTAAGCGCCAATATTTTCCTAACAGATCTCTGTTAATGATTTAGGGTTTCGTAAAACCGTGCTGAAAACAACACCAAGCCATGCATTCTTATTACCGCGAAACATAATTGGAAGTAATAAATGTAAACAGTTATGCACTTCGCAGTTAAATCCACCTACAGAAAAGTCAAATGTTTGCATCTAATAACGAGAACAAAACATATAGTTTAGATGCCAAGTACAACCGCTAGTATCAATCGAGTTACAAAAATCCTTTAGATTGTTATCGCTGCAAAAAAAATGTAACTCAGACGTCAACGGATCTTCACAATGAATATTTAAGATCAGCGTAACAGTTATTAATATTCAGAATTGTTACGTTAATATCAATTCATTTTTCTATGTAAAAACGCAAATAACATAACGTCGGTTTATTTTTTCACACCGGCTTTTCCATAAGCAACTGGCGTTCGATAATCTAAGTTCAATTACTGAAATCTCGTTAAAAATAAATACGGTCATGTGAGCGAATAAACACTTTCTAATATC